>NZ_BAAAZP010000067.1:0-182845 GCF_039536965.1 Nonomuraea antimicrobica
GGCCGACAGCCGTGGCCAGGCCGTTCGCCGCGAGGCCGACCGCGTCGTCCGCGTGCCGCCGGGCCTCGGCGATCTCTCCCTCGCCCAGCGCCGCCCGCGCCCGCGCCACCAGGGTGGCGAGCCGGAGCGCGTCGACCTCCTCGGCGGGCAGGCCCAGGCGGTAGCCGCGCGGCGTGCGTACGAGCGCGTCGGGACAGGTCGCCGCGCGGGTCCGGGAGACGACCACCTGCAGCGCCTTCGTGGGGTTGGCCGGTGGCTGCGCCCCCCACAGCCCTTCGACCAGTTGCTCGTCGGTCGCGCCTGACCGGCCGTGCATCGCGAGCAGCGCCAGCAGAGACTGCGCGCGTTCGCCGATCACGCGCGCGCCCCGCCAGCGTACGTCGTCGAGCAGAGTCAACACGAGAGGCACACAGCCAGCCTACGGTGACCGGCCAAGCCCGCAGCCGCCGTCCTTCACCGGGACCGGGCGGCCGCGGCGGGCGCGATGCGGTGCGCATCGCCGGCGCATAGCGAATGTATCGATCCGGATCCGCATCCTGGTTCTCGTCAGCACGACAACGCCTCAAAGGGAGCGAAACGATGGCCACGAAGACCACCAAGAGCAGCGCCGCGAAGACGTTCGACGGCTTCTCCGACGAGGAGCGCGCCGCGATGAAGGAGCACGCCAAGGAGCTGAAGACGGCCGCGCGGCGCGGGCCCAAGGCGGACGGGGAGAGCGACGTGCTCGCGAAGATCGCCGAGCTGGAGGAGGCGGACCGCGTCCTCGCCGAACGGGTCCACGCCGTCGTCAGGGCGGCCGCGCCGACTCTGAGGCCGAAGCTCTGGTACGGCATGCCCGCCTACGCCAACGCCGACGGCAAGATCGTCTGCTTCTTCCAGCCCGCGCCGAAGTTCAAGGCCAGGTACGCCACGCTCGGCTTCAACGACGTCGCCAACCTCGACGAGGGCACCATGTGGCCGACCGCGTACGCGCTGACCACCCTGACCGCCGCCGACGAGGCGCGGATCGCCGCCCTGCTGAAGCAGGCGGTGAGCTGACCGCCACCGATCCGGGGCTGGCGTGGCGTGGCACAGAGATGGGATGATCGGGTGACTTGACCTTTATGGTGGAAATTGTCCGACGGCGGAGAGGGTCTGCTACGTGAGTCCATCCCCCAAGTACCTGCCGACGATGGGGTTCTCGCTCGCCGCGCTCGGCGTCGCCGGCGTGGTCATGCGGATGCTGTCCGTCGTCTACCCCGACGGCGACCCGGCCAAGGCGCGTGAGGCCGCCCGGTTGCTGCGCCAACTGGCCGACCGGGTGGACGTCAGCCTGGTCGACGTGGAGGAGATCGCGGGCAGGGTGTGGCGACCGCCCAACTCCGGCGTGGGCATCGACGCCTTCAGGACGTACTTCGCCGAGGACCTCGCGCCCTATCCGCCGCTGGTGTCGGCGTACGTCCGCGGGCTGGCCGACGCGGTGGAGGACTACGCCGAGATGCTGGAGCAGGTGCAGCACTCCCTCAAGACGATGGCCATCATCCAGTGGCTCGAGCTGATGACGTTCTTCTGCTGGCCGGCGATCGACAAGAAGGTCCAGACGTTGATCAACTGGCGGATGCGCCAGCAGCAGGCGGGTCTGCTGCTCAGGATGTTCAACCACGCCGTGGGCAAGCGGTTCATCTACGCCGTCGGGGGCAGCCTCGCCTACACCCTCGCCGATCAGGCGATCATCGACGGCGTCAAGCTCGCGAGGGGCGAGGACATGGGGTCGTGGGGCGACCGCGCCGAGTACGCGGCGAAGAACTTCGCGGCGGCCCTGGTCTTCTACCACGTCGATCCCGCCAACTTCGGAAAGGCCGCGAACCTGCTGCCGAAGAACGAGGCGGCCTCGAACGCCATCGTGTTCCTGGTCGGATCCAGCGTCTTCACCACGACGGCGAACGTGCTCAACCGGCCGGGCGACGTGGTCGACGATCCGGTCAGCCTGCTGCCCACCTGGGACCAGATGCTCGCCAAGCTGGGTGTCGCCGCGGGCCAGGACCAGTTCCGGCGCATGACCCGATAGCGGCTGCCGGTGGGCATGCGGCTAGCGGTCGCGGGTGAAGCGCCCGGCCACGTCGGTGACCGGGGGCAGGCCGTCCGCGAGCATCCCGGCCATCCGCGCGGTCACGTCCGCGGCGGCCTCGCCGGCGGCGGCGAGCACCGCCTCGGCCAGCGCCTCCACGCCGAGCCGCAGGGCCCGCGGGTCGATGTGCAGGCTGCTGAGCGCGCCGTTCGGCAACGTCTCGGCCCGCACCAGGCCGCCGGCCGCCTCGCCGCGGCCGCGGAGGGCGTTCAGGCTCTCCTGCAACTCCTCCAGCGGCTCGGTCTCGGCCTGGAACTCGGTGAAGAGGCGGCGCATCTCCGCGTCGAGGAAAGAGGCGTCGTCGTCGGGTGCGGGCATCAGGTCTCCATAGATTGAGGGATGAACTTCCGGTCCGACTTCGAGTACTCGGGCGGGTCGGAGACTCTCGGCAGGGATTCGATGGTCGCCCAGTTCGCGACGTCGAAGCTGGTCCTCATGCCGGCCAGCCGGTAGGCGATCGCGGGGTAGGCGTCGCGCAGCGCGTTGACGTACGTCTCGGTCTTCGCCAGCGCGTCGTTGTAGCCTCGCCGGAACGTGTTCGCGGTCTCGTCCGTGCCGGCGAAGTCGCCCAGGGCGGCGATGGCGTCGAGGATCCGGCGGGTGTCCCCGCCCAGGTCCTCGTGCTCGACGACGAACTCGCCGGCCGCCTTCGTGAAGGTGCTCCCGTGGACCTCGGTGATCGGATCCATCGCGGGCATGACGCCTCCTCACCAATTCATGTAATACCTACTCTATCTATAGGGTTAATTTACTTTATGGTCGGGGGAAGGGCGTACGGCGGCGCGGGTGCGATGACTTGCGATTGAGGCTTTTCGCCTGTTCGATCAGGTGAACTCGGCGAAACCTTCACTGGGCACGTCAATGACACCATTGACATGACCAAGTGAGGGGAACAGTCGCATGGACGCCACCGCCATGACCCGCTACATCAGCGAGACCTTCGACCAGGCCCGCAGCACCGAGAGCTCCGGGGACACGTTCTTCACCTATGGCCCGCCGGGCGACCAGTGGTTGCTGTTCGCCACGGTCGTGACCGGCGACACCTACGACTCGGTCTCGGACCTGAGCCGGGAGGGCGCGTACCGGCTCAACCTCGGCCTGACCAAGGCCACCTACACCGCCAGGTTCGGCCGTCCCCCGACGGAGCGGGACGAGCACGGCGTGCTGGAGACGGGCCACGACTACGCCCGCCGCGACGCGGTGATGCCGCATCCGCACTACGCCTCCCAGCACTGGGTGTGCGTGGTCGAGCCCTCCGGCACCCTCGGCGACGTACGGGAGCTGCTGGAGGAGGCGTACCGGTTCGCCGAGCGCAAGCACGCCAACCGCAGCTCGCGGGGGTGAGCGCGCTCGCGATCCAGGCCCTAGGTCGGACGGCGGCGGAGTCCGCGCAGGCGCAGGCGCAGGCCGGTGAGCGCGGCGAGCACGATGACCAGGCCGGTCGCCATCACCGCCCGGCCGTCAGGGCCGGCCAGCCCACCGGCCCCCGTGTCGACCCCGCCGGACGGCGTCTCCGTGGTGGTGGTCGTGACCGTGGAGACGGAGTTGTCCGTGGTGTCGGTGTCCTGCGTGCTGTCGTCCGCGTCCTCGGTGGTGTCGTCCGTCGAGTCGTCGGGGGAGGGGCTGGACGACCCGCCGTTGCCGACGGTGAGGGGGTAGCGGGTCAGGCCGCCCTCGTCCTTGACCTCGCACTCGATCAGCGGTTCCTGGGGACGCAGGCCGAAGTTGATGGCGGCGGGGCGCACCTGGCCGGTGCCGTCCTTCGTGGGCATGGTCTTCAGGTCGACGGTCGTCTCGGGGATGGGGATGGGCTCGCCGGGGATGACCGTGCCGACGGGGGCGACCCCCGTGGCGGAGGTCAGGCCGGTGATGCCGCTGATGCCCGCGTAGGCGTACATGGTGATGTCGCCCTCCATACCCGTGGCCGGGGCGATCAGCTCGGCTCCCGTCGAGTACGCGCCGCGCCACCCGATCGTCATCTGCGTCCCCACCGCCGCCTGGCTCGGCACGGTGAGCTCGACGTCGATGCTGACGTCCTGCCTCTCGTTGGTCCCCTTGACCGTGCACTCGTACGCGACGACGGCGACGGAGACGGCGTGCGCCGCGGGGACGGGTACGCACGACAGGACGACAGCGGAGGCTAAGACTGCCAGCGGGACACGCACGACGGCTCTCCTTGGGACGGACGGGGCACAAGAGGAGACGGGGGAGAAGGGTCGCCGGTTGACACCTTCGTCCGCATTGGGAGGCTCGTACCGTCATCGGGTAGGAAACACCCATCAGAGCAGGTGCTCGACCCTTGCGCAACGGGCGGCCCGCCCAGGAGTTCAGCCCAGTAGTTCAGCCCAGTAGTTCGGCGCAGTAGTTCAACGCAGTAGCCGGGGTCGCCTTGGGTCGTCCGTCATGGGCGTGACACGTTTCGATCAACTGCCGTGGTTCTCCGGGGACATGGGCGGGTGGCCGAAAATAAGGTACCGGTATGTCCTTCATCGTCACCACGGGCGTGACCGGGCGGCTCGGCGGCCGGATCGCCGCGTTGCTCGACGCCGCCGGAGTGGAGCAGCGGCTCGTCTCACGGCGTGCCGCCGAGCACGCTCCACGGCTCGCCCACGCGGTCGCGGTCAGCGCCGACTACGGAGACCACGCGGCGATGTGCGGGGCACTTCACGGGGCCTCGACCGTGTTGTTCGTGTCGGCCGCCGAGAGCCCCGACCGCCTCGACCGGCACCGCGCCTTCGTCGACGCGGCCCGCGAGGCAGGCGTCACGCACCTCGTGTACATCTCCTTCCACGGCGCCGCCCCCATGGCCACGTTCACGCTGGCCCGCGACCACTGGGCGACCGAGCAGCACATCCGCGACAGCGGCCTGCCCTTCACGTTCCTGCGCGACAACCTGTACGCCGACTTCCTGCCCGCGCTGGCCGGTGACGACGGCGTGATCCGCGGCCCGGCCGGTCAGGGGAGGGTGGCGGCCGTCGCCCAGGACGACATCGCCGAGGCGGCGGTGACCGTGCTGCTGCGGCCGGAGGAGCATGTGGGGGCGACGTACGACCTGACCGGGCCGCAGGCGCTGACGCTCGACCAGATCGCCGCCACGCTGAGCGCGGCGACGGGACGCACGATCACCTACCACCCCGAGACCCTCCAGGAGGCGTACGCGTCCCGCGAACGGTACGGCGCGCCGGAGTGGCAGGTGGAGGCGTGGGTGTCGACCTATCTCGCGATCGCGGCGGGGGAGCTCGAAGGGGTCAGCGACGACATTCCCCGTCTCACCGGACACCCGGCCACCAGCCTGGCGGAACTGCTCGCGAGAGAGCGGGGATGACGGGCCGGGTGGCCCGGCGGGGGTGAGTTCACGGCGGCGTCACCGACCCGCGCCGGAGTCGCCGCTCGTCCGGGTCTCGCCGGAGCGGTTCTGTCGGTGGGGTCTGGCAGGGTGGCTGACCTGACCTCTCCGGCTCTCGCCCACAACCTCAACATCCTGAGAGCACGGCACAGGGGCCAGGAAGCAGCACCGAGACCGGGGCAGAGGGCAGGAAAGGGGGTCGGGCCGCCGTGTTCGCGCCGCTCGCCATCCGCGACTTCCGTCGCTACTACCTGGGCCAGACGGCCTCGGCGTTCGGTGACGCGATGACGCCGGTGGCGATGGCGTTCGCGGTCCTGCAGCTCACCGGGTCGGCGGTGGATCTCGGCATCGTCGTGCTCAGCACCCGCCTGCCCATCATCGTGCTCACGCTGGTGGGCGGCGCGGCGGGCGACCTCTTCTCGCGACGCACGGTCATGATCCTGGCCGACCTGGCCCGCTGCTGCGCCCACGGCGCCACGGCGGTGCTGCTGCTCACGGGCACCGCGCAGATCTGGACGCTGGTCGTGCTGCAACTGGTGGCCGGCGCCGGGTCGGCGTTCTTCAACCCGGCGGCCACCGGGCTGATCCAGTCGCTGGCCGGCAAGCGGCACCTGCAGGAGGCCAACTCGCTGATCTCGCTCTCCCGGAGCGCCGCCTCGATCGTGGCGCTGGGCGCGGCCGGTGCGCTGGTGGCGCTGGTCGGCTCCGGCTGGGCCGTGCTGATCGACGCGCTGACGTTCCTGGTGAGCGCGGCCTGCCTCCGCCTTCTGCCCCGGGGCGTCGCCGACGAGCGGTCACGTGCGAGCGGCGGCCTGCTGGCGAGCATCGGCGGCGGCATCGCCGAGGTGCGCAGACGTTCGTGGCTGTGGGTGTGGATCATCCAGGTGGCCCTCACCAACCTGATCGTGATCTCCCCGATCCTGGTCCTCGGGCCCTACGTGGCCGAACGCCGGCTCGGCGGGGCGCCGGCCTGGGCGGCGATCGGCATCGCGTACGCGGTCGGCGGCCTGGCCGGAGGTCTGCTCGGGGCCCGGTGGCGGCCCAGGCGGCCGATGGTCGCGGCCTTGCTGTTCTTCCTCCTGATGGCGCCGCTGCCCGCGCTGCTCGCCGGGCCCGCCGCGCTGTGGCTGCTGGTGCTCGCGGGGGCGGCGGCGGGCATGCAGCTCGTCGTCCACAACGTCCTCCAGACCACCGTCATCCAGCAGCACGTGCCCGAGCGGTTCGTGGCGCGGGTGACGTCGGTGATGATGCTGGGCTCGCTGGTGGCCGCGCCGCTCGGAATGGGGCTGGCCGGTCCGGTGGCGGCGGTGTTCGGGCCGGGGCCCGTCCTGGTCGGGTGTGCCGCCTTCGCGGTGCTGTCCACCCTGGTCACGCTGCTGGTGCCGCCGGTGTGGCGCGTCCGTGCCCCCCTCGACGAGCACGACGCGAGCCCCGCGCAGGACGACACCACCCCGCCGGACCCCGGGTCCACGTCGGCCGCCCTGGGTGAGTCGCCCCGCGTGAGTCGCCCCGACCACCACTGAGCACCCCTCTATATACGTGTCCTCACTGGAGGGGAGCGCGCGGTAGCGCCACGGCCACGATGAGGCCGCCGCCCTCACGGGGCCGCGCCCTGACGTCCCCGCCGTGCGCCACCGCCACCGACCGTACGATCGACAGCCCCAGCCCGGCGCTCGTCCCCGTGACCGTCCGCGCGCTCGCCTGCCGGTGGAACGGCTTGAACAGCAGCGGCACGTCGTACGGCGGCACGGGCGGCCCGGTGTTGCTGACCTCCACCTCGACCGTCTCCCCGGACACGATCCGGCTGACGATCCGCACCCATCCGCCGCCGTCGTCGACGTTGTAGCGGATGCCGTTCTCCACCAGGTTGTGCACGAGCCGTTCGAGCAGCAGCGCGTCCCCGGTGGTCGGGGCGGGGCCGGCGACCTCGTACACGGTGACCTTGGCGGCCTCGGCGGGGTCGGCGGACTGCGCGGCCACGTGCGTCACCACGTCGGCCAGGTCGACCGGCGAGCGGTCCGCGATCTCCTGCTCGGACCTGGCCAGCAGCAGCAGGCCGCCGATGAGGCGTTCGTGGCGGGTGTTGATCTCCAGCAGGCTCTCGCCCAGCTCTTTGACGTCGGACGAGGCCGTACGGCGGTGCATGGCCAGCTCGACCAGCGCCCGGTTGAGCGTCAGCGGCGTACGCAGCTCGTGGGAGGCGTTGGCCACGAACCGGCGCTGGCCGTCGAAGGAGTGGTCGAGCCGTTCCACCATGGTGTCGAAGGTGTCGGCCAGGACTTTGACCTCGTCGGCCGGCCCGTTCAGCGCGATGCGTTCGTGCAGCCCGCGCTCGGCCATGGGGGCGGCGGCGATCCTGCGCGCGGTCTCGGTGACCCGGTGCAGCGGCGTCAGCACCCGTCCGGCCACCACCCAGCCCAGCGCGACGGCCCCGCCGCCGACCATGACCAGCGCGATCGCGCCCTGCGTGAGCAGCGAGGTGGTGGCGGCGCCGCGCAGCTCCATCTCCTGCTGCCGCACCCACTCGACGGCCTCTTTCCCGTAGATCGTGACGCCGTCCCGCTGCAGGAAGATCTGCTTGGTCATGCCGGGCTCCGAGCCGAACCGGTCCTCGAAGGTCCGGTTGAGCTGCTGGTTGAACAGCACGTACGTGACCCCGAGCAGCGTCAGGCCCGCGACGAAGAACAGCGCGCCGTACACGAGGGTGAGCCGCAGCCGCAGCGTGGGCCGCGGCCGTCGGAGGAGCGACGGCGACAGGAGTCTCATGTGATCCGGTATCCCACGCCCGCCACGGTCTCCACAACCGGCGGGTCGGCGAGCTTGCGGCGCAGCTTGAGAATGGTGAGCCGGACCACGCCCGTGAACGGGTCCGCGTGCTCGTCCCACGCCTTCTCCAGGAGCTGCTCGGCCGAGACGACGTTGCCGTCCGCCCGCATCAGCTCCGTCAGCACCGCGAACTCCTTCTTCGACAGCGGCACGAACCGCCCGTTCCTGAACACCTCCCTGCGCGCCGGGTCGAGCGTGATCCCGGCCCGCCGCAGCACGGGGGGCACGGCCGGACGTGAGCGCCGGCCCAGCGCCAGCACCCGGGCGGCCAGCTCGGGGAAGTGGAACGGCTTCGGCAGGTAGTCGTCGGCCCCCAGCGACAGGCCGGTCACCCGGTCGTCGGGCTGGGCGGCGGCCGTGAGCATCAGCACGCGTGCTTCGCACGCCGAGGCGACCAGCTCGCGGCACACCTCGTCGCCGTGCACGCGTGGCAGGTCCCGGTCCAGGACGACCACGTCGTAGTCGTTGACCGCGATCCGTTCCAGCGCGGCCGCCCCGTCGTGCGCCAGGTCGACCGCGTGGGTCTCCTCGCGCAGCCACTCGGCAATCGCGTCGGCGAGCATCGGCTCGTCCTCAACCACCAGCACCCGCATGGCGTATCTCAGGCCCTTCCATCCGCTTGTAGAGCCGAGTGTGGCCGAGGAGACATTCGCTCCGAATAAACCGCGGACGGAAACGCTGAGGAAACACCCGGCCCTATTGCATCTCACCTCGAACGACCCGAACGGCTCGAACGACGTTCATTCGACGGAGGAGAACACCCATGCGAGGACGAGTCCTCAGCGCGCTGGTCGCGTCACCGATCGCGCTCACTCTGTTCCTGACCGGCTGCGGCGCGGACGACGGGGGCGGGGCAGACGTCGCCTCGGTCAGCGGCGGCGGCACCCAGGCCGCGGCCAGCGCCAAGCCGAGCGAGGACCCGCAGGAGCGGTCACTCAAGTTCGCCCAGTGCATGCGCGAGAACGGGGTGGAGGTGCCCGACCCCGACCCGAACGGCAGGGTGATGATGAAGTTCGACGGCAGCGTGCCGCGGGAGAAGGTCGAGGCGGCCCAGGCCGCGTGCAAGGAGTTCGCCCCGAGCGGCCAGATGCAGGGCGGGGGCGACCCCAAGATGGCCGAGAACATGCGCAAGCTCGCCCAGTGCATGCGTGACAACGGCGTCGAGAGCTACCCCGACCCCGAGGGCGGCATGATGCGCATCACCGGCGACGTCGGCAACGACCCCGACTTCAAGGCCGCGCAGGAGAAGTGCCAGAAGGAGTCCGCTGAGGCCGGTATGGGAGGTTCTTGATGGGAATGGCCACCCTCGACGGAAAGGCGGAGCCGGGGGCCACACCGCCCCGGCAGCGCCGCCGTCGTGGCCGGGGGAAGCTGGTGGCCGGGCTTCTGGTCGTGGTGGCCGCGGCGGGGGGCGCGCTGGTCGCGGTGAACAGCGCGGGCCTGCTCGACGGGAGCGCCGGCCCGACCCAGTCGGCCAGTGCCCTGCCCCCGGCCACGACGCCGGTGACCAGGCAGACCCTGAACGAGTCCAGGGACGCGGACGGCGAGCTGGGCTACGGCCCGGTGACCACGGCCACGAGCCGGCAGCCCGGCACGATCACCTGGCTGCCCGAGAGCGGCGCGACGATCACGCGTGGCAAGTCGCTGTACCGGCTGGACAACAAGCCGGTCATGCTCCTGTACGGCACCACGCCCGCCTACCGTGACCTCAAGGTCGGGGTGGAGGGCAAGGACGTCGAGAACCTGGAGCGGAACCTCAGCAAGCTCGGCTACGACGGTTTCACGGTGGACGAGGAGTTCACCTATGACACCGCCGAGGCCGTCATGGAATGGCAGGAGGACCGTGGCCTGGACGAGACCGGTGTGGTCGAGCTGGGCCGGGTGGTCTTCGCCTCGGGTGAGGTCCGGGTGGAGAGCCTCGACTCCGAGAAGGGTCAGCCGGCGCAGCCGGGCCAGAAGGTGCTGACCTACACGGGCACGGCCAAGGTCGTCACCGTGCAGTTGGCGGCCGAGGACCAGCGGATAGCCAAGAAGGGCACGAAGGTCGAGGTCACGCTGCCGGACGGCAAGAGCGTGAAGGGCAAGGTCACCGAGGTGGCCACGGTCATCGTGCCGGGCGAGAGCCAGAACGCCGATCCGGAGACGCAGGTCGAGGCGCTGGTCTCGATCGGCGACGCCAAGGCGGCCCGTGGGCTGGACAAGGCGTCGGTGGACGTGACGTTCACGGCCTCGCAGCGCAAGGATGTGCTGACCGTGCCGGTCGCGGCGCTGGTGGCGCTGCAGGAGGGCGGGTTCGGCCTGGAGGTCATCGAGGGCGGCAGGTCCCGGTACGTCGCCGTGGAGACGGGGATGTTCTCCGGAGGACGGGTCGAGGTCTCGGGGGACGGGCTCAGCGAGGGAATGACCGTGGGGATGCCGAAGTGACGTATCCCATGATCGCTCTGTCGGGCGTGTCCAGGACGTACCCGGGTGGGGTGGCGGCGCTGAAGTCGGTGTCGCTGCGCATCGCCCACGGTGAGCTGGTCGCCATCGTGGGCCCGTCCGGGTCGGGCAAGTCGACCATGCTCAACGTGGTCGGCACTCTCGACCGGCCGTCCACCGGCAGCATCCACATCGACGGGTACGACGTCTCGAAGTTGTCCGACAACCAGCTCTCGGCGCTGCGCGCGACCACCATCGGGTTCGTCTTCCAGTCCTTCCATCTCGCGGCGAAGGTCCCGGCGCTGGACAACGTGGCCGACGGCCTCGTCTACACGGGTCTGAGCAGGGCCGAGCGCCGCCGCCGTGCCGCCGCCGCGCTCGAACGGGTGGGTCTGGGGCACCGCATGGACCATGAGCCGCACGAGCTGTCCGGCGGTGAGCGCCAGCGGGTGGCCATCGCCAGGGCGGTGGCGGGCGACCCGCCGCTGCTGCTGGCCGACGAGCCCACCGGCGCCCTCGACTCGGTCTCGGGCACCGGGGTGATGGAGCTGCTGCACGAGCTGAACGCGGCGGGCACGACCATTGTGATCATCACGCACGACCGGGAGATCGCCGCCAGCCTGCCCCGGCAGGTACGCATGCGCGACGGCCAGATCATCTCCGACTCCGCCCTCAGCACGGAGCCCGAGCCCGTGGAATCCGGGGTGGCCTGATGGCGGCCATCGAGGTGCGGCGGCCGAAGCTGTCCCCGGCCAGGATGCGCGCGGGCGACGTGATGCGGGTCGGCGCGGTGGGCCTGCGTACCCGGCCGCTGCGGGCGTTCCTGTCGGCGCTGGGCATCGCCATCGGCATCGCGGCCATGGTCGGCGTGGTCGGGCTCTCGTCGTCCTCGGGCGCCGAACTCGACCGCCAGCTCTCCGCGCTGGGCACGAACCTGCTCACCGTCGGGTCGGGCACGACGATCCTGGGCGAGGCGGCCCAGATGCCGGTGGACGCCGAGTCGATGATCGAGCGGATCGGGCCCGTCGAGTCGGTCTCGTCGATCGGGAGGGTGGCCGACGCGAAGGTCTACCGCTCCGAGCAGATCCCCGAGGCGCAGACCGGCGGCCTCATCGCCTACGCCGCCCGCGTCGACCTGCCGGCCACGGTCGGGGCGACCCTCCGCAGCGGCACGTGGCTCAACGCGGCCACCGAACGCTATCCCGCCGCCGTGCTCGGCTGGGCCGCCGCCCAGAGGCTGGGCATCGGGTCGGCCAGCCCCGACACCCAGGTCGTCGTCGGCGGTATCCGTTTCACGGTCGTCGGCGTACTGAACCCGGTGGCGCTGGCCACGGACCTGGACAGCGGGGTCATGGTGGGCTGGCCGGTGGCCGAGGAACGGCTGGGCTTCGACGGGCATCCGACCACGCTGTACACGCGCTCGGAGGAGGCCAAGCTGGAGTCGGTACGCCAGGTGCTGGCCGGCACGGCCAACCCCGAGGCCCCGAACGAGGTGGACGTCTCCCGTCCGTCCGACGCCCTGGCCGCCAAGCAGGCGAGCAGCCAGGCGTTCGCCAGCCTGCTCCTGGGCGTGGGCGCGGTGGCCCTGCTCGTGGGCGGGGTGGGCGTGGCCAACACGATGGTCATCTCGGTCCTGGAACGCCGTGCGGAGATCGGCCTGCGCCGTTCGCTCGGGGCGACCCGGGGACAGGTCAGGACGCAGTTCCTGGCGGAGTCGCTGCTGCTGTCAGCGATCGGCGGGACCGGCGGCATCCTGCTCGGGTCGGGGGTCACGATGGGGTACGCGTTCTACAGCGGCTGGCCCTCGGTCGTCCCGGTCTGGGCCACGGCCGGCGGCCTGGCGGCGACCCTGGCCATCGGCGCCATCGCCGGACTCTACCCGGCCATCCGCGCCTCGCGCCTGTCGCCGACGGAAGCCCTCTCCACGCCGTGACCGCGAGGCCGAGGGGCGGCCTCACCGGAGGGCGGTCTCACTGGGGGACTCGCTGGGGGACTCATCGAGGAGCTGGGCGGCCAGGGTGCGGCACGCCCACTCCTCGAACCGTTCCTGCGACCACCCCCGCTCCCGCACCAGCAGCAGGTATAGCTCGGGGCTGAGCAGCCCGTAGAGCACGTCGGCGGCCACCTCGGGCGAGACGTCCTGCCGTGCTCCCGGCTTGGCCATGAGGGAGCCGGCCGCCGCGCTCTGCACCACGTGGCGCGGGTCGGTGTCGCGCGGCCAGAGCGCCGCCACCTCGGGATCCATGGCCACGGCCGTGTCGAGCACCTTGGCGATCGGGGCGACGCGGGCGAGCACGGCCCGGGTGCCGCGTACGTGCGCCCGCAGGTGCTCCGCGGCCGTCCGCGCCGCCATCGCCTCCTTGAACCAGTCTCGCTCCATGGTCGCCACCGGCTCGTCGTCGCCCGCGACCGTGACGTCGACCAGCTCCTTCAGCAGCGTGCGCTTGTTGCCGAAGACGAAGTAGATCGTCTGCACGGCCACGCCCGCCAGCTCGGCGACGTCCTGCAGGTTCGTGGCGCCGTAGCCGTCGCGGACGAACAGCTCCCCGGCCGCCTTCAGGATCTTCGCCCGGGTCTCCCTGGCCTTCAGCGCGCGCTTGCCCGCCCTCTTGACGTCGCTCATGGTTGTAGTCTAACTCTAGTCAAGGAAGCTAGAAGTCAACTCTAGAGAAGGACTCCAGTCATGGCCTTTCTCCGTGTCGTCCGCTTCACCGCCGACCCCGCCGACGCCGAGCAGGTGCTCGCCCGGCGCGCGGCGCTCATCGACGCCGTACGCGGCCGGTTCCCCGGTCTCACGCAGACCCGGCTGGCCAGGGTCGACGAGCGCACCTGGGTCGACTCCTGGTGCTGGGACTCGCCGGACACCCTGGCGGCCGCCGTCGCCGTCGCGCACGACCTGCCCGAGTCGGGGCCGGCGTTCGCGCTGGTCAAGGACGCGACGAGCGAGGAGGGCGAGATCGTGGACGAGCGCTGAGCCCGGCGGGCGCGCGGGCCCGGGAGCGGGCCGCCTTTCCTGAGGCCGCCCCTCCCAGGGTCGCCGCCCCTCCTGTGGCCGCCCTTCCTAGGGACGCCAGCGGCGCAGGTTCGTCTCCCGCTCGTACGCCTGCGGGTCCGGATACGTCACCAGCTCCACCGTCGCGCCCCAGGGCGTGCGGCAGTAGACGTACCTGTTGTGCGCGCCCGCTGTGCCGGCCCCTGTGCCGGCCCCTGTGCCGGCCCCTGTGCCGGCCCCTGTGCCGGCCCCTGTGCCGGCCCCTGTGCCGGCCCCTGTGCCGGCCCCTGTGCCGGCCCCTGTGCCGGCCCCTGTGCCCGCTCCTGTGCCCGCTTCCGGTCCCGGCGAGGACACCGGCTCCGACAGTGACGTCCCGCCCGCCTCGATCACCCTCCGCAGCGCCTCGTCCAGGTCGTCCACGTACACGGCGACGTGCTGCCAGCCCAGATCGCACGGCACCACCGCCGGGGCCTGCCGTGGCCCGCCGAACTCGAACAGCTCGATCCCCGGGCCGTTCGGCAGCCGCAGCATGCGTACGGCCACCTCCACCGTCCCCTGCGGCACCCCGAGCCGCCGCTCGGTCGCCCAGCCGCCCTTGGGCCCGTGCTCGCGGGGCAGGGTGTCGTAGAGCACCTCGGCCCCGAAGGCGCGGGCGAAGAACTCGGTGGCCGCGTCGAGATCGGGAACGGTCACCCCGACGTGGTCGATGCCACGAACGTTCGCGGGCACGGTCGGGGACACGCGCTGGGGGCCGGTCGTGGGCAGGGGAGTGAGAGGAGCGGTGGGCGCGGTCATGGGAACGGTGGTGGGCACGGTGATGGGCACGGTCATGGGTCGCCTCCTGTTCTGGCCGACGTGTCGAGCAGGTCCCGGGCGGACCGTCGACCGGCAGGTGGCCGGGGCCGATGGTCAGCCGGGCCGATGGTCAGGGGTCACGCACGTGGCGTTGGTCCCGATGGCCAGGTCCGCGGGTGCCGGCCCCTGGTGCGGAACGGGTCGTCGCTCATGGACGCCCGCCCCGGATCCTCCCGATCAGTCCAAGTTCGTCCACGCACCGGCCGAGCCCGAGCGCCACGGCCTCCAACGGGCGTTCCGCGCGGCGTACGGGCATGCAGAGGGCCTCGCGCAGCCGGTGCCCGAGCCCGCGCAGCAGCGCCCCGCCGCCGACCAGCACCGCGCCCCGCTCACCGAGGTCGGCGGCCAGCTCGGCCGGGCAGCGCTCGACCGTCTCCATGGCCGTCCGCGCGATCGAGTCCACCGGTTGCCGGGCCGCCTCGAAGATCCGTCCCACGGGCAGGACCAGCTCGTGTTCGCCGCCGGTGTCGGGGTCGCGGGCCGTGACCACGATCTCCGCGTCGTCACCGCCCGCGCGCCGCTTGGCCGACTCCGCCTCCGCGTCGTCGAGCTGCAGCCCGTGCTCGTGCTCGACGTAGCGGGCGATGGCCCTGTTCACCGCGCGCCCGCCGTACGGGACGGAGCCCGTCGCCACCACCGACTCGCCGGAGAGCACGGCGATGCGGGCGGCGTCGGTGCCGATGTCGATGACCATGTAACCGGTGCGGTCCGTGAGCGTCAGGCCCGACCCGAGGCCCGCGGCGAGCGCGTGCGGGACGAGGTGCACCGTCCTGGCATCCGACTCGTACGCGATGTCGCGCAGCGCCGCGCGGTCGATCGGGGTGGAGTCGCCGGGCAGCGCCATGACCACGCGCGGCCGGGCGTACGGGTGCCAGTGCACCTTGCGCAGGAAGTGGCGGATCATGCGCCGGGCCAGCTCGGCGTCGGCCGGTAGCCCGTCACGGACCGGCCAGCACGTGCGACCGCCCGCCTCCGGGGCGGCGGCCTCCGCGCCGTACCGGATGACCTTGCCGGTGCGATCGTCGCACATGACTGCGGAGGGTTCGTCGAGCACAATGCCCTTGCGCTTGAGATAGATGCGCGTGCTCGCCGCCCCCAGATCCATCGCCAGGTCGCGACCGAGAATACTCATCGCGGGGTTCATTTCCTGACGTGCTCCAACACAACACCACGAACTGAACCGCTCCCCTTTACCCGCCCTCCGCCGCCCGGGCGCCCGGCGACTCCGTCTGCGAGGACGGGGCGGGCTGCTCCGAACCTTGCCGCGCGCCAGGTGTCACGAACACCCCCACGTCCGAGTTCCTCGCCGACCCGCAACCAGCCGGACCGTTCGTAGAGCCGGACGGCGTCCGGGGCGCTCGGCGCGGTCAGCAGCCAGCTACGCCGCTGACCGCACAGCAGGTCGAAAATCCGCCCCGCCATCCCTTGCCACCGCTCCACCTGATCGCGCAGGCTCCGCCCTCGCTCGGTGGCCTGCCCGTCGGCATCGACCAGCCCGCGGAGGGCCAGCCGGTCGTGCGCCGCGGCCCACTCTTGCTCGTTCCAGCCGCGTCCGGCGAAGTTCGCCACGGGAGCCGCGCCGATCGCGGCGAAGGAGACCAGCGCCTCGCAGCCGTCGAGCTCGGCGGCCATCAGCGCCGTCAGGACCGTCGAGCCGGTCGCCGAGCAGGGCGCGGTAGGTACGGTCGACCGCGCGCATCCGGGCGTCCAGGACCTTCTCGGGGCTGGCCAGATCTCCGGAACGTACCCGGCGACCATGGCCGGGCTGAAGCTGTAGGCGGTGACCACCCGTGGACCGGCGGCTCCCAGTGTCGCCCGGCGCCAGGCGAAGTAACTCGGCCACCGCGACTCGACGGCGTAACCGAGTCGCGCCGCCTCCTCGAACGCGCCGCCGCGGCGAAGGCCTGGAGGAAGGTGCCGTCGGCGGGGCTATGGGTGGTCTTTGAGGTCGGCCAGGGTGTCCTCGGCCCACCGGATGCCGGTGCGGGCCTGGGCGAGGCCCAGGTCGAGGGCGTACCGGCCGAAGTGATCGCGCGGCTTGCAATCCAGCGTCTCCAGCCGCGCCTCGAACTCCGCCTTGATCCGCTCGACCACCCCGACCGCCTGGTCCCGCGTCATCAGCGGCAGCAGGAACGCCTGAAGCGCGATCTCGCTGCGGACCGCCCCCGCGGGCGCGTGCTCGACCATCCACGTACGCAACTCGTGGTCGCCCTCGGCGGTGACCGTGTAGATCTTGCGCCCTCTCGCCCCCTCCGCCTCGACCGCCAAGAGCCCGTCGGCGGCCATCTTCACCAGCTCCGGATAGATCTGCGTGTGCCCGGCCTGCCAGACGTGATTGAGCGAGCGCTCGAACTTCTTGGCCAGGTCATAGCCGCTCGCGGGGCCGACGGCCGAGAGCAGCCCGAGCAGGGCGATCCGTAGGGACATGCCCGCCAGCATATCGAAAAGTTGACATGTCAGGACTTACCTATCACTCTTCACCTGTGAAAACTGACAACAAGGGCAATGGCCTCATCTTGCTCGCCGTGCTCGGCGGGATGTTCCTGGCGATGCTGGACCAGACGATCGTGGGCACGGCGCTGCCACGTATCACGTCCGAACTGGGCGGAAGCGCGCTCTACACCTGGGTGGTCACCGCCTACCTGCTCACCTCCACCGTGACCGTGCCCCTGTACGGCAGGCTGTCCGACCAGCACGGCAGGAAGCCGCTGCTGCTCATCGGCATGGTGGTGTTCGTGGCCGGCTCGGCGCTGTGCGGGGCGGCGCAGGACATGGGCCAGCTCATCGCCTTCCGCGCCCTCCAAGGGCTCGGCGCGGGCGCGCTGCTGCCGTTGTCGATCGCGCTGGTGATGGAGATGTTCCCGCCCGGGCAGAACGGTGCCCGCGTGCAGGGCGCCCTCGGCGGGGTGATGGGGCTGACGTACCTGGCGGGGCCGTTCCTGGGCGGGGTGTTCACCGACCACGCGAGCTGGCGCTGGGCCTTCTACGTGAACGTGCCCCTCGGGATCGCGCTGGTCGCCATCATCGTCTCGCGGCTGCCGCACCGGCCGGGCACCGGCGGCGGGCGGCCCGACTACGCCGGGATCGCGGTCTTCACCGTGGCCGTCAGCGCCCTGCTGCTGGGGCTGACGGAGAAGGGGCTCGACGGTCACACGTGGACCGACCTCCCCGTGGCCGGGCCGATCCTGCTGGCGCTCGCACTGCTGGCGGTCTTCGTGGCGGTGGAGCGGCGGGCGGCCAGTCCGATCATGCCGCTGGGGCTGTTCGCCAACCGCGGCTACACGCTCGTGAACGTGATCTCGTTCTGCACGGCCTTCAGCATGTACGCCGGGGTCGTCTTCCTGCCCCGCTACTTCCAGGAGGCGCTGGGGGCCGGTGCCACCGAGTCGGGCCTGCGGATCTACCCGATGATGCTGGGGATGGTGGCGGGCAGCGTGCTGATGGGCGCGCTCATGTCGCGGACCAGGAGGTACAAGCCGTGGCTGCTCGCGTCGCCGTTCCTGCTGGTAGCGGGCTCGCTGGCGTGCTCGGGGCTGGCGGTGGACAGCGGCGGTCTGGCGGTGGCGCTGTGGATGCTGCCGCTCGGGCTGGGCGTGGGGCCCATGTTGTCCGGGCTGACGGTGGTCGCGCAGCAGTCGGTCGAGCCCCAGTACATCGGCACCGCCTCGGCGAACCTGACCTTCTTCCGGCAGATCGGCGGCTCGGTGGCGCTGGCCGTCGGCGGCACGCTCTACACCTCGGAGGTCGCCGCGACCGCGCCCGTCCACGGTCTGGCCGCCGCGCACGCCTCCGCGGCCTCGGTGGTCATCCCGGCGCTCGGGGTGGCGGGCGCGGTGATCGCCCTGGTGGCGCTGGTGGCGCTGCCGAACAACCGGCTGCGTACGCCCGCCACGCCACAGTCCAAGGTCGAGGCCGGTTTCGCGTCGTGACCGGTGCCGTGCGAAGCTGTGACTTGTCCCCAATACCTTGGAGGTCCTCATGGCGGATACACCGGAGCCGGAAGTCAGCGAAACTCCCGAGGACGAGATGAAGCGCAAGTTCCGCGAGGCGCTGGAGCGCAAGCGCAACCAGCACGCGGGCTCGGGCGCGGGTGGCAGGGGCGGCGACCCATCGAAGATCCACGGGGCGCACGGTCCGGCTGCGAGTAAAAGATCGTTCAGGCGCAAGAGCGGCGGCTGAGGC
Organism: Nonomuraea antimicrobica; assembly: GCF_039536965.1. NCBI lineage: Bacteria > Bacillati > Actinomycetota > Actinomycetes > Streptosporangiales > Streptosporangiaceae > Nonomuraea > Nonomuraea antimicrobica. The sequence continues at coordinate 18,730 of NZ_BAAAZP010000067.1, forward strand.
TGGAATTCTCCGGGGGTACGGGATGCCGTGCCCCCTTTTTCTTCCCGGTCAAAGGTAGATCTTTTGTCCGATTCATGATGAAACGTTGGCAATGTCCGGTTCCGTCATTACAGTAATCGCCATTACCAGCCGGTGACCTAGTCCTTACCCAGAAGGGCAGCCGGCCGGCGCCGAATCCCGAACCCCCTCGGGAGCCGGGGAACCACCTCTTGGGGCGAATCCGGCCTGTGCCGGTAGGGCATCTCCACGCCCGAACCCGTCAGCTAACCCGGTAGGCGTGATGGAGAGGACATACCCCATGCACCAGCGCGTCGTACCCCCAGGCCGCTTGCTGACGGCCGCCAACTGAACGGCCCCCTTCCTCAGGTTCGCATCGTGCGCTCTGCGTAGTGAAACGCCCAGCGCTGTGCCCCGCTGCGCCGTTTTTCGGGCGCAACCTCCCTGTCCCCCCGTGAAGGGTGTTGCTGTTCCATGATTGCCTGTTTTGGTCTGCGTTCCCTCGCCATCCTCACCGCCCTCGCGGTCGGCGCGCTCGTCCTGGTCGGCACCGCCGCCCACGCCGACTCGGCCGACAACGAGAAGATCCTGCTCAAAGGCTCGACCACGGCCTCGTACTTCTGGGACGACTCCTCGGGCCGCGCCGGCGACACGGGCCTGCCCGCCAGTGGCAAACCGATGCAGAAGGGCCTGGCCGCGAGCCCGAGCTGGCCGCTCATGACCGAGGGCTACGTGGTCTACAAGGGCAAGAAGGCGCCCTTCTTCGTGGGCGACCGCGGGCCGGGCGAACCGTCGAACCGCGGGATCATGCTGGACCTCGACGCCAAGACGTTCGCCGACCTGACCGGCGGCAGCTTCAACTCCGACACCCTCGGCGTGGACGGCGTCGGCGGCCAGGGCCACATCGAGCTCGACTACGTGATCACCAAGTGGGGCGACGGGGTGGGCAAGAAGAACCACCCGGTGCCGTTCTCGACCGGCGCCTGGGCCGAGCGCGACAACAACCCGGCCACCCCTCCGGCCGACCAGGAGCCCCCGGCGGTCGACGGCGACGCGGACGGCGCGTCCGGTGACGGGGTGGAGAACCAGGGCGGTTCCGTGAGCACCGTGCTGGTGGCCGGCACCCTGACCGCCGCGGGCGCCGCGCTGCTCGGCAGCGACCGCCTCCGCCCCCTCCTCGTGCGCTGAGACTCCTTCCTCCGCGAGCACGGGCCTTGCTTTACGCCGCCCGGACCAGAATGACATTCTGGTCTCCGTGACGACCCGCGTAGCCGCGAACGGCATCGAAATCGCCTACGAGAGCTTCGGCTCTCCAGAAGGACGCCCGCTGCTCCTGATCATGGGGCTCGGCGCCCAGCTCATCCAGTGGGACGAAGCGCTCTGCGAACTCCTGGTGGAGCAGGGACACCACGTCGTACGGTTCGACAACCGCGACACGGGCCTGTCCACGCACCTGCACGACCTGGGCGTTCCCTCGGCGGGGGCGCCCGCGCCGTACCTGCTGGACGACCTGGCCGACGACACCGCCGCGCTCATGGACGCCCTCGGCCTGCCCGCCGCCCACGTGGTGGGGGCCTCGATGGGCGGCATGGTCGCCCAGACGCTGGCCATCCGGCACCCCGGGCGGGTGCTGACCCTGACCTCGATCATGTCCACGCCCGGCCCTTCCGTGGCCCCGCCCACCGAGGCCGCGGCGGCCGTCCTGACGGGCCGGCCGCCCGCCGACCGCGCGGCGGTGCTGGAGCAGGCCGTACGCACCTGGTCGACGATCGGCTCGCCCGGCTACGAGCTGGACCGGGAGAAGATCGTCGCGCGGGCCGGGCTGGCCTACGACCGCTGCTTCGACCCGGCGGGGACGGCGCGGCAACTGGCCGCCATCATGGCCTCGGGCGACCGTACGGAGCTGCTGGCCGGGGTACGGGTGCCCACGCTCGTGCTGCACGGGGAGGCCGACCCGCTCGTCCCGCCGGCCGGCGGCCGGGCCACGGCGGCGGCGATCCCGGGGGCGCGGCTGGTGACGTATCCGGGGATGGGGCACGACCTGCCGCCGGCCCTGTGGCCCGCCATCGTCGCCGAGATCACCAAGCTGACCTCCGCCTGACCGGCGCCTTCCCCGGGCCGGGCTACAAGGCCGGGCTACAGGGCTGGGCTACGGGGCCGGCTCGTCGGGCAGCAGGGCCTGCTCGTCGGGCTTGTGCACCAGGATGTTGCCCACGTACGACGTCACCGCCGCGGTCAGCCCGACGTCGGAGCCCGCCTGCTCCGACAGGTACCAGCGGTGGTCGAGGATCTCGTGGAAGAGCTGCGCGGGCTCCAGCTTGCCGCGCAGCTCGACGGGGATGGCCTCGACCGTCGGCTGGAACACCTCCGCCAGCCACCGGTGCGCCACGATGGCCTCGTCCTCGTTGCGCAGCCCCTTGGCCACCCGGAACCCGTCGAGGTCGTTGAGCAGCCGCCGGGCCTGGTTCTCCTCGACGTCGAGACCGGTCAGCCGGAGCAGCCGCCGCTGGTGGTGGCCGGCGTCCACGACCTTGGGCCGGACGATCAGCCGTCCGGTGCCGACCTTGCGCCGGACCATCATCTCGGCCACGTCGAAGCCCAGCAGGTTGAGCCGCCGGATGCGGTGCTCGACGCGGTGCCAGTCGACCTCGTCGATGATCTCGCTCTCGTTGATCTCGTTCCACAGGCGGTGGTAGCGGGCGACAACGTCCTCGGCCGTCTCCATGGGGTCGATCGACGGGTGCAGCAGCCCGCCGGCCTCCAGGTCGAGCATCTCGCCGAAGATGTTCGTGTGCGCGGTGTCGATGTCGCCCAGCCGCTGCCCCTCGCTGATCATCGGGTGCATCTCACCGGTCTCCGCGTCCACCAGGTACGCCGCGAACGCTCCCGCGTCACGCCGGAACAACGTGTTGGACAACGAGCAGTCGCCCCAGAAGAAGCCGTTCAGGTGCAGCCGCACCAGCAGCACGGCCAGCGCGTCGAGCAGCCGGGTGAGCGTGTCGGGGCGCAGGGTGCCCGACATGACCGCGCGGTAGGGGAGCGAGAATTGCAGGTGCCTGGTGATCAGCGCGGCGTCGAGCCCGTCCTCGCGGCCGGTGACGTACGCGACCGGCTCCACGGCGGGCGCGTCGAGCCTGGCCAGGTCCCACAGGAGCTGATACTCCCGCCTGGCGTACCGCTCGCTGATCTCCTTGATCGCGTAGACCTTGCCCGACAGCCGGGCGAAGCGCACCACGTGCCGGGAGATGCCGCGCGGCAGGTCCACCAGATGGTGCTGTGGCCAGTCTTGCAGTGGGACCTCCCAGGGGAGGCGGATGAGGTCAGGATCGCCTAGCGCTCCGGTGATCTGCAGGGGCATTGGCCCAGGATATTGTGCATCGGTGGACGAGTTTCTTCAGTGGTACTTTTCTCACCGTCCCGTCGTCGCCGCCTCGCTGGGCGCCGACGGCTACGATCACACACTCGGCGATCTCACCGCCTCCGGATGGCAGGCCCAGGAGCGCGAACAGGTGCTCTGGCTCGAACGCCTCTCGGCCACCGAGGCCCCCACGCCGGACGACGCGATCGACAGAGACCTCGTTCTGTCGGAGCTGAGGGGCTCGATCGCGCTCGCGTCCTGGCCCCACTGGCGGCGCGACCCGGCCGCCTACCTCTCCGCGATCTTCACCTCGATGTACGCCCCCTTCCAGCGCCGACTCAAGCCCGAGCACGAACTGGTGGCCTCGGCCCTGTCGCGCCTGGCCGAGGTGCCCGGCGTGCTCGCGGCCTGCCGGGAGAACCTCGACCCCGACCTCGCCGCCCCGCTGCTGGTGACGCGGGGCCTGGGCCAGGCGCGCACCGGCCGCAACCTGCTGACCCGCACCATCCCCGGCATGGTCGAGGACGAGGCCCTGCGCACGAAGCTGGCCGAGGCCGCCGAGCCGGCCGCGCAGGCGTTCGACTCGCTGGTGACGTTCCTCGAAGGCTTCGAGTGCGGCGGCACCTGGCGGATGGGGGAGCGGCTCTACTCCACGCTGCTGCGCGAGCGCGAGTTGCTCGGCTACGGCGCCGCCGAGCTGCATCAGAAGGGCCGGGCCGCCTGGGCGGAGCTGGACACCCGCATGCGCGAGGTGGCGCTCCAGGTCAACGGCACCCAGGACTGGCGGGCGGCCATGGAGTCGCTCATGGACGACCACCCGCCCACCCTGGCCGACATGCGGGCCGAGTACGAGGCGGAGACCCGGCGGGCCCGCGACTTCGTCCGCGAGCGCGACCTCGTCACCTTCGCCGAGGGCGAGGAGTGCCTGGTGCTGCCGTCGGCCGAGTACACCCGGCCGGTCCTGTCCGTGGCCCACTACCTGGCCCCGCCGCCGCTCACGGCCTCGCGGACCGGCATCTTCTTCGTGCCGTACACGCCCGACGACTTCACCCCCGAGCAGGTGCGCCAGCGCCTGCGGACGAACTCGCGGGCCCAGATGCCCTCGATCGCCGTGCACGAGGCCTACCCCGGGCACCACTGGCACCTGTCGTACATGGCGGGCAACCCCCGTACGGTCAGGAAGGTCTTCAGGACGCCGTACTTCACCGAGGGCTGGGCCCTGTACGTCGAGAAGCTCCTGCACGAGCAGGGCTACTTCGACACCCCGGCCACCGAGCTGGCGCACCTCGACTGCCGGATCTTCCGCGCCGCCCGGATCGTCGTGGACACCGCGCTGCACTGCGAGGACCTGCCGATCGAGGAGGCCGAGACGTTCATGGCCACCAAGGCGTCGCTGTCGCCGGGCACGGCGCAGGGCGAGGTGAACCGCTACTGCGCCTGGCCCACGCAGGCCCCCTCCTATCTCACGGGCGCCATCGAGATCGACCGCATCAGGGAGTCGTTCCGCGGCTCGCCGAAGGAGTTCCACGACCGCATCGCCGGGTCGGGCGGGCTGCCGCTCGGCCTGGCCGAGCAGGTCGCGCTCGGGTAGGGCCGCTCACCGGCGGGGGAAGTCGGGAGGGTTCAGCGCGCGCTCGACCACGGCGGCGAGCTGCTCGTCCGTCAGGACGGCCGGCCTGCCGACGCCGAGGCCGCGGACGTAGACCTCGCAGAGCCACTCCAGCAGCCGGGTGGCCTCGAACGCCTCCTCCAGCGTCGCCCCGATGGTCACCCCGCCGTGGTTGGCCATCAGGGCGGCCCGCTTGCCCTCCAGCGCGCGGCGGACGTTCGCGGCCAGCTCCGGCGTCCCGTAGGTGGCGTATCCGGCGACCTCGATCACGCCGCCGAGCAGCAGCGCGTTGTAGTGCACGGGCGGCAGCTCGGTCATCGTGGTGGCCACCACCGTGCCGAAGACCGAGTGGGTGTGCACGATGGCCTGGGCGTCGGTGGACTCGTAGATCGCCAGGTGCATGGGCGTCTCGCTGGACGGGCGCAGGTCGCCCTCCACCAGGTGGCCCGCCATGTCCACGACCGGGCACATCTCCGGTGTCAGCCGGTCGAGCGCGACGCCCGACGGCGTGACCGCGACCCTGTCGCCCTCGCGCGCGCTGAGGTTGCCGGAGGTGCCGATGACCAGGCCCAGCTCGACGGCCCGGCGGCCGTAGTCGCACAACTGCTCGCGGAGGCTCATGCGGTGGGAATCTAGCCTCTTGCCCGGTGCGCGGCAATCGATCGGCCCGCCGCGTCCCTCTCCGGCGTTCAGAGGCGGTCGAGGGCCCGCAGCATCAGCCGCTCGGCGTCGGCGCGGGTCAGCCTGCCGGGGTAGAGGAGCAGGTGCAGGCTGAGGCCGTCCACCAGGGCGAGCAGGTGCTCGGTGAGGTCGTCGAGGTCGTCGAGGTCGGCCCCCGTGTGTGGCTCCGCCTGTGGCTCCGTCCGGGGCCCCGTCTGTGGCTCCGTCTGTGGCTCCGTCCGCAGCTCGCCGTCCGCCCGCGCCTGCTCCAGCAGCCTGCGTACGGCCGCGCGCAGCTCGCCCGCCTCCGCCTCCTGCACCTCCGCCAGCCGCTCCGAGGCCAGGCTGCGGCTCCAGAAGCTGACCTCCAGCCGCGTCTCCTGTGTGCGCTCGGCGTCCAGCGGCAGGTTGTCCAGCAGCAGCTCCCGCAGCGCCGCCAGCCCCGTCGCGTCCCCCACCTTGCGCGTCAGCCGGGCCCGGATGCGCTCGTGCGACTGGCCCAGCGCCGACAGCAGGATCTCGTCCTTGTCGGCGAAGTAGTGCGCCAGCACCCCGTTCGAATAGCCGGCCTCCTTGGCGATGGCGCGGGTGGTGGCGGCGTCGATGCCGTCCCTGACGATCACCCGGCGGGCCGCTGACATGACCTCGCGCCTGCGCTCGTCGTGATCGACGATCTTCGGCATCGGCCGCCTCCCCAGACACGTTGACTTTTTATTCGGACGTCTGTCTATTTAGACTATGACCGTCGCCACCGTCGGCGTCCACATCGTCGACATCCTCGCCCGGCCCGTCGAGCACATCCCCGAGGGCCAGGACACCGTGCTGGTCGACCAGATCCGGCTCACCGCCGCGGGCGCCGCCGCGGGCACGGCGGTCGACCTGGTCAAACTGGGCAACGACGTGGTCACCATGGGCGCCATCGGCGACGACGAGCTCGGCGACCTCCTGCTGCTCGTGCTGGCCAAGCACGGCGTCGACGCCTCCCGCCTGGTGCGCAGGGCGGGGGAGCAGACGGCCGCCTCGATCCTGCCCATCAGGCCCGACGGCGGGCGGCCCAGCTTCCACGTGCCCGGGGCGAACCTCGGCGTGACCCCGGCCGACGTGGACGCCGACGTGCTGCGCGGCGCGCGGGCGATCCACCTCGGCGGGATGGACGTCACGTTCGGCCTGGGCGATCCGGCCTTCTTCGCCCTCCTGGACGAGGCGCGCGCGGCCGGGGCCGTCGTCACGATGGACCTGCTGTCCGAGATGGCCGACCTCCTGGTCATGGCCCGCGCCTTCCTCCCGCACGTGGACTACGTGCTGCCGAACGAGACGCAGGCCCTGCTCATGACCGGCGCCTCCGACATCGAATCCGCCGCAGGGGCGCTGCTCGCCGACGGCCCTCGGGGCGTGCTGGTCACGCTGGGCGCGGCGGGCAGCCTCGTCGTGACGGCCGGCGGCACGCACCACGTCCCGGCGCTCAAGACGGAGGTGTCCGACACCACGGGGTGCGGCGACGCGTACTGCGCGGGTTTCCTCACCGGGCTCCTGCACGGCCAGGACGTGCCCACCGCCGCCCGCTGGGGCACGGCCGCCGCCGCCCGGGTGGCCACCGGTCTCGGCTCCGACGCCGGTCTCACCGACCTCGACTCCCTCCTCAGCCTGCTCTAAGGACCCCAGATGAAAGACGCCGATCTGCGCCGGCGCGCCGCGAAAGTCGTCCCGGGCGGCATGTACGGCCACCTCAACGCCGCACTCTTCGCCCCCGGCTACCCCCAGTTCTTCGAGCGCGGCGAGGGCTGCCGCCAGTGGGACGTGGACGGCCGCGCCTACCTCGACTTCATGTGCAGTTGGGGGCCCGTCGTGCTCGGGCACCGGCACCCGCGCGTGGAGGAGGCCGCCGCCCGCCAGGCCGCGCTCGGCGACTGCCTCAACGGTCCCGGGCCGATCATGGTGGAGCTGGCGGAGCTGCTGGTGGACACCGTGCCGAGCGCCGACTGGGCGATGTTCTCCAAGAACGGCACCGACGCCACCACCCAGGCGCTCATGGTCGCCAGGGCCGCGACAGGCCGGACCAAGGTGCTGATGGCGCACGGGGCCTACCACGGTGCGGACCCGTGGTGCACGCCGTCCCTCGCCGGCACGACGCCCAATGAGCGGGCCGACCTCGTGGAGTTCACCTACAACTCCCTGGAGTCGCTGGAGGCCGCGGCGGCCACCGTCGAGGGTGACGTGGCGGCGATCATCGTCACGCCCTTCAAACACGACTCGTTCGAGGACCAGGAGCTGGTGGAGCCGGTCTTCGCGCGGGGCGCCAGGGCGCTGGCCGACCGGCTCGGCGCGGCGCTGGTGATCGACGACGTGCGGGCCGGGTTCCGGATCGACCTGCGGGGGTCGTGGGAGCCGTACGGCGTGCGTCCCGACCTGACGGCCTGGTCGAAGGCGATGGCCAACGGCTACCCGATCGCCGCGGTGACCGGCGCCGACGCGCTGCGCGGGCCCGCGCAGACGCTGTACTCGACCGGGTCGTTCTGGTTCTCCGCGGTGGCGATGGCGGCGGCCAAGGCGACCATCGAGACCCTGCGCGACACCGACGGCATCGCGGCCATGGAACGAGCCGGCGCCCAGCTCAGGGAGGGGCTCTACGCGCAGGCCAAGTCGCACGGGTTCGCCGTGAACCAGACCGGGCCGGTGACGATCCCGTGGCTCAGCTTCGACGGGGACGCCGACCTGTCGGTGGCGATGTACTGGAGCGACGCCTGCCTGCGGCACGGCGTGTACGTGCACCCGTGGCACAACTGGTTCATGTCGGCCGCCCACACGGAGGACGACGTGGCGCTCGCCCTGGAGGGCACCGACCAGGCGTTCGCGGAGACCCGCGCCCACTTCGGCTGAGCGTCAATGGGATCTTCCCCGTAATGCTCGGAAATTTCCGGACATGGGGTTGGGTGTTGACACGCCCAAGTGAGGAGCTCCCGTGGGAGTCGATCCCGAAAGCCGGTTCGAGGAGATCTACGGGTCCTCGTACCGGCCGCTGCTCGGGTACGCGCTGCGCCGCTGCCCGGACCCGGACGACGCGGCCGACGTCGTGGCAGAGACCTTCCTGACCGCCTGGCGCCGCATCGAGGAGGTCCCCCACGGGGACGAGGCCAGGCTGTGGCTCTACGGCGTGGCCAGGAACGTGCTGGCCAACCACCGGCGCGGCGAGCGGCGGCACGAACGCCGCACCGCCGCCCTGCGCGCGCAACTGGCCGCCTCGCCGATGGCCGCGGAACGGCCCGCCGAGGACCTCTCCCGGATCGGACAGGTCTTCCGCGCCCTGCCCGAGGACGACAGGGAACTGCTCGCGCTGGTCGCGTGGGAGCGGCTGAACCCCGGCCAGATTGCCAAGATCGTCGGTGTGTCCGCCAACACCGTACGGGTCAGGCTCTACCGCGCCCGCAGGCGCTTCGCCCGTGGCCTGGCCGCCGAGGGAATCGACCACTCGCGCGCCGTCGCGATCGAAGGGAGCGCAGGATGAACATCGCCGATCTCGCCCGCGTACGTGACGAGGACCTGGCAGGGGAGCCGGTGGGACAGGCGTCCGGCGCGGGGGCGCGGGCCCTGATGGAGTCGATCATGACCGAGGCGCGCGAGCCCGCGGGCGGTACTCTCCCGGCGCGGCCCAGGCGCTTCACCGTGCGGCGCGGTCTGGGGCGCGGCCTGGGGCTCGGCGTGCCGGCCGCCGCGCTGACCGCCGCCCTCGTGCTCTGGGCACCCTTCGGCGGCCCCACCACCGAGTACGCCAACGCCGCCGTCTCACTCGAGACCCGCCCCAACGTCCTCTTCGTCGCCGTCAACGACCCGGAGGCCGACGCCGCCACGTTCACCCAGGCGTTCCAGGCCGTGGGACTCGCCGCCGAGGTGCGCAAGGCCCCGGTGGCGCCCGAGGACGTCGGCAAACTGATCGGCCCGGTCGCCGACGGAGACTTCCCCCAGGGCACAGGCGTCACCGTCAGCACCCGGACGGAGGGCTGCCGTTCTGCCTGGTGTGGCGCGATCTCCATGCCCACCGGCTTCACCGGCAGGATCGTCTTCGGCATCGGTCGGCCCGCCGCGCTCGGTGAGCCTTACGCCACCAGCGTCCAGATGCACGAGTACTCCTTCCGCGACCTGCCGGTCAAGGAGGTCAGGACCGAGCTGGAACGGGCCGGTATCAAGATCGGCTACAAGGTGATGTGGCCCGATCCGGCCACCGGCGGCGCCGAGGGCTACGCCGTGGCGGCCGAGCACGTCGGGGACGACTGGATCGTGGAGTCCGTCTCCAAGACCGCGTCCGACGCCGCCACCATCAGCGTCACGCCCCCTGCGGACGTGCCCGCGAACTCACTGCCGCAGTCCGCCCAGCCGTCCCGATCCGACTGGTGGAGGAGCTGACGGGCTGATGAGCGCCGCCCCGGGTGAAGGCGCCCGCGGCCGACCTGTGCGGGGCGTGCGACCCGGGGTGGGTCAGGCCGGGGCGGCGGCGGGTGGGTGGCGGGGTAATGGGTCTTTGCCTTCGACGCCGGCGTCCACGATGCTGTCGTCTGATTGTCCGTGCCGTACGCGGTCGGCGTACTCCGCAGTCATGTGACCCACCCTGCTGTCTAGAACCTCATTCTAGGTATGGCGTCACGGCATGGTCACGTCTCGATTGCGGCCTCTTGACGAGCGTCGCGGGCCGTTCGTACGTTGCGGGCAATCGTTTAGGAAACTTTCCTAATTGAGGAGCCCCCCATGACCCACCCGGGCGAGATCTCCCGGCGTCAGCTCATCCGCCGGATCGGCATGACCGCGTTCGTCGCCGGCCCCGGCGCGGGCCTGCTGAGCGCGTGCGCCACCGCAGGCACGGGAGGCGAGCCCGCGGCCGCCCCCTCCGCCTCGATCCCCGTCTCCGCGGACCCGAAGAACCCGTTCGGCGTGGACGCCAAGACGCCGCTCGAAGTCGTCATCTTCAGCGGCGGCTACGGCGACGCGTACGCCAAGGAGTTGCACGAGGAGCTGTACAAGAAGGCGTTCCCCGGCGTCACCATCAAGCACACCGCCACCCAGCAGATCGGCACCCAGCTCCGCCCCCGCTTCGTCGCCGGCGACGCGCCCGACGTGCTCAACAACTCGGGCCCCGAGTCGCTGGACCTGGCCGCGCTGGCCGCCGAGGGGCACCTGGCCGACCTGGCCCCGCTGTTCGACGCGCCCTCGATCGACGACCCGGCCAAGAAGGTGCGCGACACGCTCACGCCGGCCGTGGTCGACAACGCCAAGATCAACGGCAGAGACCTGGTGCTCAACTACACGGTGTCCCACCGCAGCCTGTGGTACAACGCCAAGCTGTTCCAGTCGAAGGGCTGGTCGCTGCCGACGACGTGGGCGGAGTTCACGGCGCTGGGGGAGGAGGCCAGGCGGGAGGGCATCCTGCTCTTCGCGTACCCGGGGCAGAAGGGGCCGTACTACCAGCTCTGGAACGTCCTCTACACCGCCGCCAAGATCGGCGGCAACCAGGCCATCATCGACGTCGACAACCTCGTGGACAACGCCTGGAACTCCGAGGCGATGCGGCAGGCCATCACCGCGTGGGTGGAGATCCAGACGAAATACGGTAACAAGGCGTACTTCGGCCTCGACCACACACAGACCCAGATCAAGCAACTGCAGAACGAGGTGCTCTTCTACCCCACTGGCTCGTGGGTCGAGAACGAGATGGCCAAGGACAAGCCGGACAACTTCGAGTACGCCATCGCCCCCATCCCCGACGTCACCGCCGCCGACGCGATGCCGTACGGCGCCATCCAGGTCGGCGTGGGCGAGAACTTCGTGGTCGGCGCCAAGGGCAAGAACCCGCAGGGCGGCCTCGCGTACCTGCGCCTGATGCTCTCCAAGGAAGGCGCGCGCGGCTTCACGGAGAAGACGCAGAACCTCACGGTCGTGAACGGCGCCGCCGAGGGCGTCAACCTGCCCGCCGGCCTCATGAGCGCCGCCCGAGCCCAGGACAAGGCCGGCCAGAACATCATCACCGAGGCCCGCTTCGAAGGCTGGTACAAGGAGCTGTTCGACTACGGCAGCGAGCAGATCAACGTGGTCATGGCCGGCCGGATCACGCCGGAGAAGTTCCTGGCCAACATGCAGAAGAAGGCCGACGACGTCAAGAAGGACGACGCGGTCACCAAGCAGACCCGGAGCCAGTGACCCATGGAGCGGTTGCGCACGTACGGATTCGTGGCCGGGTTCCTCGCCGTCCCCCTCGTCCTCTATTCGGTCTTCGTCATCAGCCCGTACGTCCAGGCGTTCCAGCTCTCCCTGACAAGCTGGAACGGATACAGCTCGGTCGTGCGTTACGTGGGGCTGGACAACTTCGGCCGGCTGCTGGCGGACGAGGTGTTCTGGCGGGCCCTGCGCAACCACGGGATTCTGCTGCTGGTGCTGCCGCTCACCACGATCGTCATCGCGCTCTTCCTGGCCTTCCTGCTGAATCTGGGCGGCGGCACCCGCGGGGCCGGCATGAGAGGGGTCTGGGGGTCGAGGTTCTACCGGGTGGTGTTCTTCTTCCCCCAGGTGCTGGCCGTGGCCGTGGTCGGGGTGCTGTTCCAGGCCGTCTACCGGCCCGACGAGGACGGCGTCGTCAACGGCGTGCTGGCCCGCTTCGGGGTCGAGCCCGTCGGCTGGCTCATCGAGCCGGACCTGGCCCTGTGGTCAGTCCTCGCGGTGATGGTCTGGCAGGCGGTCGGCTTCTACGTGGTGCTGTTCTCGGCGGGCATGGCCGCCATCCCGAAGGACTACTTCGAGGCGGCGGCGCTCGACGGGGCCAACCGGATCAGGCTGTTCTTCTCGATCACGCTGCCGCTGCTGCGCGACACCGTCCAGGTCGGTTGGATCTACCTGGGCATCGCGGCCTTCGACGGGTTCGCGCTGATCCAGGTGCTGGCCGGCAGCAAGGGCGAGCCCGACGGGGCCACCACGATCCTGCCGATCACCATCTACAACACCGCCTTCTCCTACCAGAAGGTCGGCTACGCGTCCGCGATGGGCGTGGCGCTGTTCTTCCTCACCGTGACGTTCGCGGTGCTGACGTTGCGTACGACCCGGCGCGAGGGGGTTGAGCTGTAGTCATGGCGATGCGGACAACGGACAGGTCCAGGCCCGGCGTGCTGGGCGCGCTCTCCCACGTGGCGCTGGCCGTCTGGGCGCTGCTGATCATCGCGCCGCTGCTGTGGACGTTCCTGGCCTCGTTCAAGAACAACACCGAGATCTTCGGCGACCCGCTGCAACTGCCGGGCGCGCTGCGGCTGGACGCGTGGGGGCGGGCCTGGGACACGGCGCACATCGGGCAGTACATGCTCAACACCGTCATCGTCGTGCTCTTCGGCACGGCGGGCACGATGGTGTTCGGCTCGATGGCGGCGTACGTGCTGGCGCGCTTCCGCTTCCCCGGCAGCCGGCTGATCTACTACTACTTCGTGGCCGGGCTGGCCTTCCCGGTCTTCCTGGCGCTCGGGCCGCTGTTCTTCGTGGTCAGGCAGTTCGGGTTGCTCAACTCGCACGTCGGGCTCGTGCTGGTGTACATCGCCTACTCGCTGCCGTTCACGGTGTTCTTCCTGGCGGCGTTCTTCCGTACGCTGCCGACGGCCGTCGCCGAGGCCGCGCTGATCGACGGCGCCTCGCACACCCGTACGTTCTTCCAGATCATGGTCCCGATGGCCAGGCCGGGCCTGATCAGCATCACGATCTTCAACGTGCTCGGGCAGTGGAACCAGTACCTCCTGCCCCTCGTGCTGCTGGCCGGCGACCCGGACAAATGGGTGCTCACCCAGGGCATCGCCAGGATCTCCACGCTGGCCGGGTACGAGGCCGACTGGCCGGGGCTGTTCGCCGCCCTGTCCATCACCATCCTTCCGGTAATGATCGTCTACATCATCTTCCAGCGGCAGATCCAGTCCGGGCTCGGCTCGGGGGCGCTGAAGTAGCGTGAGGTCAGGGCACCGTACACGGGAGGTCTCATGGACATCGAGAGCAGGCTCGACGACCTGCCCGCCTGGCGGCGAGAGGGCGACGCGATCAGGCGCACGGTCACCGCGCCCGACTTCCCCGCCGCCATCCGCATCGTCGACGAGATCGCGGTCCGGGCCGAGGAGCTGAACCACCACCCCGACATCGACATCCGCTGGCGCACGCTCCACCTGACCCTCACCACCCACGACCAGGGCGGCCTGACCGACCTCGACTTCACGCTCGCTGCAATGATCGACGACATCGCGGCAAAACACGGCGCCCAGGACGGATGACCGTACGTAGCAGGTCGATCACTCGTTAGAGTGGTGGCCTCTCGGAGCCCTCATGCCGGAGGGTCTCCAACCGTGGGGGGTCTCATGCGCGTGCCCGCATTCCTGCTCAACCTGCTGACGGCGGCCTCGGCGGCGGCCTTGGTGACGGCCTGTTCGGCCCCGCCGGTCCCGCTCCAGAACGCCAAGACGGCGCCCGAGGCGGTGACCAACCTCAACTCCTCCGGGGAGTTCTTCGCCGATGACACCGCCGCCATCGCCTACGACCGCAAGCTCGCTCCCGAGGGCGCGCAGGCCAGCCTCAGCATCGAGTCGTCCGCCGGCCAGACCCGCACCTCGCTCGTCGTCGAGGGGCTGCTGCCCGACCGCGCGTACGGCGCACACCTGCACACCAAGCCGTGCGGCAAGAAGCCCGACGAGGCCGGCCCCCACTTCCAGCACGAGCAGGGCGAGATCAGCCCCGAGAGCGAGGTCTGGCTCGACTTCACCACCGACGCCGAGGGCGCCGCGCGGTCGAGCGTCCGCAACGACTGGGCGTTCGACGGCGCCCAACTGCCCGGCTCGCTCGTCATCCACGCCCTGCCGACCGAGACCTCGGGTCCGCAGGTCGGCCAGGCCGGCTCCCGCGTCGCCTGCCTCACTCTTCGCTAGTGGGAGTTACCGGGTCGCGGTGAGGGCGTCGAGGAGGCCGGGGAACACCTCGTCCATCTCGGCGCGGCGCAGGGTGTTCATGCGTGAGGTGCCGGCGTAGTGCTGCCGGATCAGGCCCGCCTCGCGCAGCACCTTGAAGTGGTGGGTGGCGGTCGACTTGCTGACGGACAGGTCGAAGGCGCCGCAGGCGATGTCCGCGCCGGCGGCGTCGAGCTGTGTGACGATGCTCCGGCGCACCGGATCCACGAGGGCCTCCAGCACCTTCTGGAGGTCGAACTCGGAGACCTCCGGGTGGGACGGTGTGCGTTCCATGCCCACCATAGTACGACTCTCATCAAAGTTTGACCGCGATCGTACTTTCCTGGCACAGTGGGGGCGGCGTCACCCCAGCGAGCGAAAGACGGTGCCATGGCGAGGACTGTGCGGTTCCACGAGATCGGCGGGCCCGAGGTGCTGCGCCTGGAAGACCTGGAGACCGGCGAGCCGGGGCCGGGCGAGGTACGCATCCGGGTGGACGCGATCGGGCTCAACAGGGCGGAGGCACTGTTCCGCAGGGGCCGGTACATCGAGCAGGTCAAGCAGTTGCCCTCAGGGCTCGGCAACGAGGCGGCCGGTGTGATCGAGGCCGTCGGCCCCGGGGTGGCCGGGTTCGAGGAGGGCCAGGCGGTCAGCGTCGTGCCGAGCTTCTCGCACAACGACTACGGCGTGTACGCCGAGCGGGCGATCGTGCCGGCGGGCGCGCTCCTGCCACGTCCCGACGGGGTGGACGCCGTGAGCGGCGCGGCGGTGTGGATGCCCCACCTCACGGCCTACGGCGCGATGGTCGAGGTGGGCGGGATGCGGGCGGGCGACATGGCGGTGGTGACCGCGGCCTCCAGCAGCGTCGGCCTGGCCGCGATCCAGACCGCCAACCGGGTGGGCGCCACGCCGGTGGCCGTGACCCGCACCCGGGGCAAGCGGCGGCGGCTGCTGGAGGAGGGGGCGGCCGAGGTGATCGTCTCCGACGAGGAGGACGTGCCTGGCCGCCTGCTGGAGCTGACCGGCGGCCGAGGCGCCGAGTTCGTCTTCGACGCCGTCGCCGGGCCCGGCGTGCTCGGCCTGGCCCGCGCGGTGGCCGCCGACGGCACCCTCTTCCTGTGGGGCGCGCAGAGCGGGCAGCCCACGCCCTATCCCGGGTTCGACCTGGGCATGCCCGCGCTGAACCTGCGCACGTACACGATGCTGGAGATCACCGGGGATCCCGAGCGGATGCGCCGCGCCACGGCGTTCGTCACCTCGGGCCTGCGCGCCGGGTTCCTGCGGCCGGTGGTGGACCGCCTCTTCCCGCTGGAGGAGATCGTACGGGCCCACCGGCACATGGAGTCCAACACGCAGTTCGGCAAGATCGTGGTCACCGTGGCGCACTGACCAGGAGGTCAGGAGCCCTCGGCCGCCAGGGTGAAGGCGCCGCGGGCGACGGCGAGCTGGTCCAAGACCGCCTCCGGCCCGAACGGCTTCGCCGGGTCGATCGACAGGGCCGTCACCACGTACGTCTTCCCCTCCGCCGTACGCGCCAGGTAGCCCAGGTCCGACACCCCCGGCTCCGAGCCGCCCTTGAACCAGACCGACGGCCACCGGGCCTTGTCCAGGCCGAGCCCCCCGTCGCTGATGGACATGATCTCGCCGATGCGCCGGTCGTCCAGCTTCACCAGGCCCGCGTAGGCCCGGCAGACGTCGTTGGGGGAGGCGTACCACTCCACGGCGTCCAGCTCGCGCGGCGCCGTCCAGAGCCGGAACTCCGACAGCGGCGCCTTGGCCACGACCTTGTCCAGGTAGGCCCGCTGCTTGGCGGTGCTCAGCGACAGGTAGCGCTCGGTGTGGCGCGGATAGTCGACGCCCTTGAGCACGAACAGCTCCCTGGTCGTGAGCAGCGGCACGTTGCGCTCGTCGCGGGCGCCCCAGGCCCGCATCGTACGCTCGACCGCCTTGCGCCCCACCTTGTGGATCAGCAGGTCGGTGGCCGTGTTGTCGCTGATGGAGATCATCAGCTTGGCCGCCTCCAGCACCGACACCTTGCTGCCGTCGGGACGGTTCTGCAGCTCGCCGGTCGGCAGGCTCTTCAGCTCGGGCGTGATCGTGAGCTGCGTGTCCCAGCCGAACGCGCCCCCCTTGATGCGTTCGGCCACCGCGCCCAGCACGTAGAGCTTGACCATCGACCCCAGCGGGCGCGCCTCGTCGGCGGCGAGGGCGTGCACGGGGCGGCACCTGCCGTCGGCGGTCAGCTCGGCCGCCAGGAAACCGGCCTGCGGGGACAGCTCACTCAACCGCTCGTCCACCTCGCCCCAGCTCTGCGGGGTCGGCGAGCGGAACATGAGGCTGGTGATCAGGCTCGCCGCGTCCACGACGAGCGTGACGTCGAACGGCGACCTGCCGACCACGACGCGCGCGACGAGCTGCCGCTCCTGCGCCGACACCAGCCGCTCCAGCTTCATGGCGCCGAAGCTCGTCAGGACCTGGTTGATCTGCGCGGGCGGCACGTTCTTGAGGAAGTCGGCGGCGAAGTGTCCGGTCAGTTCGCTCTCGGAGAGCGGCGCGCGGGGGGCCGCGTCGAGCAGCCACGTGAGCTGCCGGCCCACCGGGGTGGCGGGGATCTCCGGGGCGGCCGTGACCCCGGCCCCGGCCCCGGCCCCGGCCTTGGCGGACGTCGCCGCCTGGACGGGGGCGGGCAGGCTGCCGCAGGCCGTCACGGCGAGCGCCACCGCGACCGCCGCGCTCGCCGCGAGGAACCGGGCGGGCTTCGGCACAGCCTTCGTGCGAGTGTTCGCGCCGACGTTCATGCCGACGTTCATGCCGACGTTCATGCCGACGTTCATGGCGGCGCTCGTGCCGGTGTTCGTGACGGTGTTCGTGCCAGTGTTCGTACCGGTGTTCGTGCCGGTGTACATCGAAGGGGCTCCTTTCGGATGTCGACTTCGTACGCCGAGCAAACCCCGTCCACCACGATCACGGCCATCCGGTGGGCCACCGTTCCGGCCGGTGCGGACGACCGCAGGAAATATGCGGATAACCTGGTAGACGCCCACCCGCACGCGCATGACGATGAGGCCCATGAGTTCGAGGCTGGTGGCCGGGCCGGCGGCGTTGATCGCGATCGCCGGCATCGTGACCGGCGCCCTGCTGGAGAGCGGCCTGCCCGCCCCGGTCACGCAGTGGGCGTTCATCGTCCTGTCGCTGCCCCTGCCCGCACTGGGCTGGCTGCTGTCCGTCAGGCGTCCCGACCTGCGCTACGGCTGGCTGCTCCTGGCCGCCGGCCTGGCTCTCGGGCTGGGCACGCTGGGTGCGGGGCTGGCCGTGCGCGGCGGTCTCACCCCGCTCGCCGCTGCCCTCGGCTCGCTGTTCGCCGTCTTCTACGGCCTGACCTGGATCTTCGTCCCGCTGTTGTTCCCCGACGGCCGACTGCCCTCCCGGCGGTGGCGGGTGGCGGCGTGGATCTCCGGTATCGCGATCGTCCTGCACACCGTCGGGTTCGCGCTGCACAGAATGGACCCGTACCAGCCGCGGAGCGAGTCCCTGTCCACCTGGGAGCTGGTCCTGGCGTTCGTCACGGGCGGCGCGCAGTTCGTCACGTGGGTCGTCGCGGTGATCGTGTTCGGCGGGCTGCTGGTGCGCTGGCGGCGCAGCGGGGACGGCGAACGCCGCCAGTACGCCTGGATGGTCGGCGGTGTGACCGCGACCCTGGCGGGGGCGACGTTGATCTCGTTCGTCCAGTTCGGCGGGGTGCGGACGTGGCTGGTCGTGGCGATGGGGACGCTGGCGGCGGTCGGGTCGATCCCCACCGTGATCGCCGTGGCGATCCTGCGGCACCGGCTGTTCGACGTACGCGTCGGCCTGCGCGGATCTCGCCTGCACCTGATGTTCGACCTGCGCCCGACCGCGGACGAGGTGCTGACCGACCTCGGCCCGGCCCTGGAGGACGCCTCCGAGCCGGTGGAGCAGCTCGGCCGGTTGGCGGCGGCGGTGCGTACCGGGCTCGACCTCAGGTGGGCGGCCGTGACGCTGGCCGACGGCACCCGAGTGGTCGCCGGCGAGGAGGCCGGCGAGGCCGTGCTGGAGCTGCAGGTCCGCGGCGGCAGCGCTCGATACGGTGGCCGCATCGAGTGCGGCCCCCGCGACACGGGCCCGCTGACCCGCGTCGACCGGCGCCTGCTGCAGGCCCTCGCCGTGCCCGCCGGGCTGGCCATCCAGAGCGCGGGCCTGGTCACCCGCCTGATCAACGCCCAGGAGGCCGAACGCCGCCGCATCGAGCGCAACATCCACGACGGCGTACAGCAGCAACTCGTCGCCCTCATCGCCGGGCTGGAGCTGGCGCGGGCCACGGGAGCAGGCCCCGACATGCTCGCCCACCTGCGCGAACAGGCCCGCCAGACGCTCGCCGACCTGCGCGAGCTGGCGGCCGGCATCCACCCGTCCGCCCTCAGCCAGGGCGGCCTGGTGGAGGCCGTCGAGGAGCGCTGCGCCCGCCTGCCCGTGCGCACGACGGTCAGCTCGCCACCGTCGCTGCGCTCGCGCCGGTTCGCCGACGAGGTCGAGGGCGCGATGTACTTCACGGTGAGCGAGGCCGTGGCGAACGCGCTCAAACACGCCTGCGCCACCACCATCGACGTACGCCTCACGCACGACGACGGCCGCCTGGCCGCCACCGTCGCCGACGACGGCGAGGGCTTCGACCCGCACATGGTGGCCCGCAGAGGGCTGGCCACGCTCGCCGACCGGCTCGACGCGCTCGGCGGCGGCCTGTCCGTGGACAGCGAACCGGGAAAGGGGACACGGGTGAACGCATGGGTGGCGGTCCATGGGTGAGGGGATCCGTACAGTGGTGGCCGACGACCACTACCTCGTACGCGAGGGCACCCGGCGCCTGCTGGAGACGTCCGGCGAGGTGACGGTCGTGGGCGCGGTGGGCGACGCCGACGAGCTGGTGGACGCCGTGCGCAGGCTCGGCCCCGACGTCGTGATCACCGACATCAGGATGCCGGGAGGGCGGTGGCGGCAGGGCTTCGAGGGCATCGACGCGGCCCACCGCATCCGCTCCGAGCATCCCGAGGTCGGTGTGGTCGTGCTGTCGCAGTTCTCCGACGCGTTGTTCGCCTTCGAGCTGTTCAAGCACGGCACCGAGGGTTACGCGTACCTGCTCAAGGACCGGGTGGGCGACCTGGACGAGCTGCTCGGGGCGATCAGGGCGGTGGCCTCGGGAGGCTCGGTCATCGACCCGAAGGTGGTCGAGGGGCTGCTGGCCAGGCACGACGTACGGGGCCGGCCCGAGGCGCTGACCGCCCGCGAGCGGGACGTGCTGCGGGAGATGGCCCACGGTCGCTCGAACTCGGCCATCGCCCGCGCCCTGCACCTGTCGATCTCGTCGGTGGAGAAGAACGTGAACGCCATCTTCACCAAGCTCGGCCTGGAGAACAGCGGCGACGTGCACCGGAGGGTGGCCGCCGTGCTGGCCTACCTCGGCCCCGACGCGTCCTGACCGGAGCGCCGGCGGTGGACCAGGCGGCGCAGCAGGATCTCCGCCGGGCCCCGGTACCCCACCCGCCGCATCGCATCGGCGAGGAACAGCGACACCACCCACGTGCCCGCCGCCACGGCCGTGGCGCCCGCGAGGCCGAGGTCGTCCTGCAGCCCCAGCCCGTACGGGTAGAAGAGCACGACGAACGCGAGGGACTGGAAGAGGTACAGGGTCAGCGAACGCTGCCCGAGAGCCTCGACCATCGTGGTGAGCCGGCCGCGCCGCCGGGCCGCCCGGATGGCGACCAGGGCCACGATGCCCGCCAGGCCGATGCCGCCGGCGTACCCGGTGAGCGGCTGCGCCGTCGCCACCGCCCAGAGCGCCTCCGGTGACGGATCGTGCCACACCCCGGCCTGGACCAGCCCGGCGGGGACGGCCCCGGCGACCGACAGGACCGTGGTGATCACGGCGGCGCGGACCAGGAAGCGGCGGTGCCGTACGGGCTCCTCCAGGAAGCCCCGCCGCGCCGCCCACATGCCCAGCGCCACCGCCGGGAGCACGATGATCGCGAACAGGAGCGTCCCGATCGGCCAGGCGGTGACCCGATCGACGAGCAGCGCACCGAAGCCCCGGTCGCCCGCGGCCATGCTGCCCGCCGCGAACGTGGAGGTGCCCTCCGACAGCGGGTACCACATCCCGAACGCGACCGCCGCGGTGGCGGGCACCAGGGAGATCCCCGTCGTCCACAGCAGGGCCGCGTCCCGCCGTCGCAACAGGCCGACCAGCACCAGGGCGGTCAGCCCGTAGACGCTCAGGATGTCGATCGGGGCGAACACCACGGTGTGCGCGAACCCGAGCACCACCAGCCACCAGCCCCGACGGCGCAGCAGCTTGCGGGCGCTCACCCAGTCGGAGCCCCGGTCGATCTCCCGGTTGAGCAGTTGCACCAGCGCGTAGCCGAACAGGAAGGCGAACATCGGGCGCGCGTGGTTGTTGACGAAGACGAGATGGAAGAATTCGGTGATCGTGTTGAGAACGGCCGGGCCGCGGTCGACGGCGGTCACGAACAGCGGCGCGTGCGCGAACGCGATGGCCAGCAGCATCGCGCCCCGGGCCAGGTCGGGGGCGAGCGCCCGCTCGCCGGTCCGCGAAGTGACGGGCGTCGCCCGCGTTAACGTGGTCATGATGATCTCCCCCATGGGTGTCGTCGGTCAGCCGCCTCCGTCGGCGGCCGCGTGGCGATCCGCGTCCACGGCCTTGCGCAGCGCGGTGGCGATCGGCTCGACGGGTGCCGCGAGCCGCTCGATGCGTTCCCTGTACTGGCGGGCGTCGCGCCCGGACACGACCGTCCTGAGGCGGGCCGCCGCGGCCAGGCCCGCCAGCACGCGTAGGTCCGGCTCGACGCGCCCGACCGGCCGCCCGCCGCGCACGACCTGCCCGATGCGCTCCACGAGCCTGCGTGACAGGTACGCCTTGCGTGGCACGATCCGCTCGACCGGGAACACCAGCACCCGGTGCCGCTCCACCCGCACCAGCCGGTCGGCGGCCAGCTCGTCGCGAACGACGCGCACCGCCCGCGCCTGGTCCTTACGGATCCACCGCCGCCAGGAACGCGGCGGCGAGCCGGAGACCTGCTCCCAGACGAGCGCCCGCAGCGACCCGCGAGGGGCGTCGGCCGGAGCGGTGACGGCCCGGGCCTTGCCCGACTCGTCGGCCAGGTTGCCCGCCAGCAGCAACTCTGCCAGGGCCGCCGCGCGCAGCAGGTAGCCCAGCTCGCCCCGGTTGGCCAGCCGCTGCTTACGCAGGTCGAAGGCCAGCAGGAAGGCCGACCGCGTCAGCGACTCGCCGCCCCTTGGGGACTCGCCCTGTATCACCGGACTCACCCTCCTCCGTCTGTGTCGTCATCCGCTCGCTCCTCGTCTTTCCTCGGGGTCGGCGGCCGGGTCGTCCTCTTCTCCGCCGTCTTCCTCGGCGCCGTCCCCTTCATTGGCCTTCCTGGGCCGTCCGCGCGGTCGCATGCGCCCCACTCCGTCGGGCAGGCGTCCGGCCTCGGACAGGGCCCGGCGCAGGAGGAACTCGATCTGGGAGTTCGTACTGCGCAACTCGTCGGACGCCCACCTGGACAGCGCGTCGTGCACCACCGGGTCGAGCCGCAGAAGGATCTTCTTCCGTTCCACGGTTGTTACTGGTAGAGCGTGCCGGTGTTGACCACGGGCTGCGTGTCGCGGTCACCGACCAGCACCACGAGCAGGTTGCTCACCATGGCCGCCTTGCGTTCCTCGTCCAGCTCGACCACGTCGTGCTCGGCGAGCTTGGCCAGCGCCATCTCCACCATGCCGACCGCCCCCTCGACGATCCGCTGCCGGGCCGCCACCACCGCGCCGGCCTGCTGGCGGCGCAGCATCGCGTGGGCGATCTCGGGCGCGTACGCCAGGTGCACGATGCGCGACTCGATGACCTTCACCCCGGCGGAGGCCACCCGGGCCCCGATCTCGGTGGACAGTTGCTCGTTGATCTCGTCGGCGTTGTCGCGCAGGGAGAGCCTCGGCTCGCCGTGGGCGTCGTACGGGTAGCTGCCCGCGATGTGCCGCACGGCCGTCTCCGCCTGGATGGCCACGAACTCCACGAAGTCGTCCACCTCGAAGACCGCCTGCGCGGTGTCCTCGACCTGCCAGACCACCACGGTCGCGATCTGGATCGGGTTGCCGTCGGCGTCGTTGACCTTGGTCACATCGGTCTCGTGGTTGCGGATCCGGGTGGACACCCGCCGCCGCGAGGTGAACGGGTTGACCCACTGGAAGCCGGGGGTGCGCAGGGTGCCGACGTACCGGCCGAGCAACTGCACCACCCTGGCCTCGCCGGGCGCCACGGCGGTGAGCCCGAAGCTCATCGTGAACCCGGCCAGGATCGCCAGGCTGCTCACGATGACCAGCCAGAGACCGCCCTGCCCGGCCCCCGAGGCGAGCAGCGCGATCCCCACGATCAGCAGCACGATCCCGGCCAGGACCAGCACCGTCGCCACGGCCGCCATCCCGAACCCGTTGGCCGCCCGCACGGAACGCTCGCTGGTGTGCGGCGCGGGCATCTCCACCACGCTCCCCTGGGGCGCGATCGCGCCCGATGTGTCCGCCATCGTCTCTGCCCTTCCCTGTGTGACTTCACCTTGCTAGCAAAGTGATATCACTTTTTCCATGCACAGGGAAGCCCGCAGCGGACTTCTCCCGGCCGCGCGGCCGTTCCCGCGCAGGAAAAGGACGCGGGCGGCCCGAGATGCGGACCGCCCGTGGTGTGGACTCGGCTCCTAGCCGAAGACGGCAGGCGGGGGGACCGGGGCGAGGACCGGGTCGCCGTCCCTGATCACGGCGGCTCCCGCGACGAAGTTGGTCAGCCCCTCGCCGTACACGCACCGCGCCTGCGTGAGCCCTCCGGCCGCCCGCCGCGTCAGCAGGTCCACCGGCAGGTCGGTACGCGACGCGGCCACGATGAGGTTGCCGAACCGGCGACCGCGCATGATGCCCGGCTCCGCCATCAGCGCCACGTGCCGGAACGTGCTCGTCACCGTGGCCAGCAGCCGCCGGGCGAAGGCCAGGCCCTTGCCGTCGGCCAGGTTGATCAGGAGGGTGCCGTCGGAGCTGAGGATCCGCGCGATGTCGCCCATGTACTCGGCCGTCGCGAGCTCCACCGGCATCGTCGCCGCCGTGAACGCGTCGAGGACCACCAGGTCGGCCGACGCGTCCCAGACCTTGGCCGTGCCCTCTCGGCCGCCCGCGACGATGACCTTGAGCCGGGGCACCGACCGGAGGTCGAGCTGCTCGCGGACGAGGTTGACCAGCAGGCCGTCGGGCTCGATCACGATGTGCCGGGAGCCGGGACGGGTGGCGGAGACGTAGCGGGGGATCGTGCAGGCGCCGCCGCCCACGTGTACGCAGCTCAGCGGCCCGTGTGCGAGAAGGTCGATCACATCCGCCATGAGTCGTACATACTCAAATTCCAGAAATGTCGGGTCTTGTAGATCTACGTACGACTGAGGTACGCCATCCTTGGACAGCATCCAGCCGTCCTGCCTGTCCAGGTCCCGGAGAAGCTCGATCTCACCGAACGTCACCGGGTACCGGCCGGGCATCGGCTCCCGCTGTCCTCGTGCCACGTCTGATTCCCTCCTGGGAGAACCGTATGCGACGACGAAGGATGATTGTGCTCGTTATCGCGCTTGTGGCGTTGGTCGGGGCGGGTGGTTTCGCCTTCTGGTCATCGAACCGGGTCAAGGGCAGCGCTGCCCAGACGGCCGACGCGTACTTCGAAGCCTGGCGCAAGGGTGACGTCATGGCCATGGAACGGCTGGTGCACCTGCCGCCGGCCGACTTCGTCGTACGGCATCGCGCGCTGAGCGAGGAGCTCCACGTCGAGTCGCTCCAGCTCACGCCCGGCGCCCTGCGGAGCACGGGGGAGGAGAGCGCCGAGGTGGCGTTCGCGGGGGTGCGGCAGCTCGCCGAGTTCGGGGCCTGGCCGTTCGACAGCACCTTACGCCTGGCCGTGTTCGATCGCGCCTGGAAGGTGCTGTGGGCCCCCGAGACCCTGCACCCGCTGCTCAAGGACGGCGGCACGCTGGAACTGGGCGAGATCGACGCCTCCGCCGCCGAACTGGTCACCAGCGAGGGCGACAAGATCCCGAACGACAGCTACGCCGAGGCGTACCTCGATCCGCTCAAGCCCGAGTTCGTCCGGGCCAACAAGGGATGGGCGCTGGTGTCCAAGGCGCCAGGGCGGCCCGACCGGCAGTTGATGACCCGCGTCCCCGAGCCGGACGTCGAGCGGACCACCCTCTCCCGCCCCGTCCAGGCGGCGGCCGCGCGGGCGCTGGACGGCGTGGAGGACTCCACGATCATCGTCATCCGCCCGAGCACCGGCGAGATCCTCGCCCTGGCCGACCGGCTCAAGGACAACTACAGTGCCGTACGGGACTTCTTCCCGCCCGGCTCCATCTTCAAGACGATCACCGCGGCGGCCCTGCTCAAGAAGGGCCTCGACCCGGCGGCCCAGGTCGCCTGCCCCGGCACGTACCAGATCCCCTTGCACCGGCCCTTCCAGAACGACGACGAGACGCTGGACCGCGGCCTGATCACCTTCACCGACGCGTTCGCCCACTCCTGCAACACCAGCTTCGTCGAACAGGCCACCACCCGGCTCACCGGGCAGGACCTGCGCGAGACGGCGGACGAGTGGGGCTTCGGCCGGGCCATCGCGACCGGCATCGGCGGCGCCTGCGGCGACGTGCCGGACACCGCGGACCTCGACATGCTCGCCGCCGACGCCATCGGACAGGGCCAGGTCATCACCACCCCGCTGTGCATGGCCGCGCTCGCCGCGGCCGTCGAGAGCGGCACCTGGCGCTCGCCCCGGCTGCTGTCGGAGGAGCAGGTACGCCGCATCGACGGCACCCCGCACGAGGACGTCCGGATGGACGAGGGGACCGTGGCGGTGCTCAGGAACATGATGGCGGCCGTGGTCGACTACGGGACGGCCAGCGGCGCGGGCCTGCCCGACGACGTCTCGGGCAAGACCGGCACGGCCGAGGTCGGCGACGGGACCTCGCACGCGTGGTTCATCGGTTACCGGGACGACCTGGCCTTCTGTGTCTTCGTCCGGCACGGGGGATCGGGCGGGGCGACCGCGGCCCCCATCGCGGCCCGCTTCCTCAACGGCCTCTGACGGCCACTGACAGCCACTGACAGCCGCCTGCGCTCGGGCGCGGCCGAAGGAGGGCGGTCCGCTTTCGCGGGCTCGATATGTGGCGGATTTCCAACCTACGGTACCGTAGGTTACATGACGACCATCACCGTTAAGCCCAGGCTGCGTGGCTGGTTGCACACTGGAGCGCTGCCCGTGACGCTGGTCGCCGGGTTCGTGCTCGTGGCACTCGGCCCGACCCTTCAGGCGCGGCTGGCCTCCGCCGTCTACGCGCTCACCTCGGCGTTGTTGTTCGGCATCTCCGCCACCTACCACCGCAGCACGCTCGGCCCCCGGCTGGCGGAGTTCCTGCGCAGGATCGATCATGCCAACATCTATTTGATCATCGCCGGGACCTACACCCCGTTCGCCCTGCTGGCCCTGGAGGGGACGGCGCGGCTGGCGGTGGTCTCCGTCATCTGGAGCGGGGCCCTGGCCGGGGTGTTGTTCCGGATGTTCTGGATGAACGCGCCCCGCTGGCTCTACACGATCCTCTACCTGGCGCTGGGCTGGACCGCGATCTTCGTCATGCCGCAGCTTCTCGAGGGCGCGGGCGTGGCCGCCGTGGTGCTGGTGGCCGTCGGGGGCGTGTTCTACTCGGCCGGAGCCGTCGTGTACGGCCTGCGCCGCCCCGACCCCTCGCCCCGCTGGTTCGGTTTCCACGAGGTCTTCCACGCGTGCACGGTCGCCGCGTACCTGGTGCAGTACATCGCGGTGTCGATCGTGGTCTACTCCCATGCGTGAACCTCGGTGCGGAGCAGTGCATCCCGGTGACCACCTACCGCAGAGACGGCACCCCCGTCGCGACCCCGCTCCGGGTGGCGCAGGACGGTGACGCGGTGGTCGTCTGGACCGTGCGCCGGGGCGGCACGGGCACGATCGGCATCCGGATCACCGACCTCTGACCGTCGCGGGCCCGGCGTCCTCGCCGGGCGGCCGGGCCGCCGGATCAACGACATTTGACCTCCCGCTGGTCTGTTTCCGGGGACGTCCTGGAAAACAGACCAACATGGGGGATATTTCGCAATCGTGGTGGCTGCTGCTCATTCGCGGCATCGCGGCGGTCATCTTCGGCATCCTGGCACTCATCTGGCCCGGGATCACCCTGCTCGTCCTGGTGATCTTCTTCGGCGCGTACGCCCTCGTCAGCGGTGTGTCCGCGCTGTTCGCCGGGTTCCGGCACGGCGAACGGTCGCGCGCCTGGCTGATCATCTCCGGAATCCTCGGCATCCTGGCCGGCATCGTGGCGTTCGTCTGGCCGGGCATCACCTCGCTCGCCCTCCTCTACGTCGTGGCGTTCTGGGCGATCTTGACGGGGATCGCCGAGATCGTGGCCGGCGTCCACCTCCGCAAGGTCATCGACAACGAGTGGATGTTCATCGTCGGCGGCGCCCTGTCGGTGATCTTCGGTCTCCTGCTCCTCATCTGGCCAGGTGCGGGCCTGCTGAGCCTCGTCTGGCTCGTCGGCGTCTTCGCGATCCTGTACGGCATCGCCACGATCTCTCTGGCGCTTCGTGTGAAGAACTTCACTTCGAGGGCGGGTATGCCGTAAATTTTACGTATACACCCGTGTCCTTCGAGAGGAATATCCAATCCGCTGTGGAGGCGCCATGGACGTACACGCCCGCCTTGCCCGCCACCTGCTCATCGACGGATACCGTCTCGTGCTCGACCTCGAACTCAGCCGGGGCTCCTGGCTCGTCGACGCCCGCAACGGCCGCCGTTACCTGGACTTCTACACCTTCTTCGCCTCGGCCCCGCTGGGCGTGAACCCGCCCTTCGACCCCGACTTCGCCCAGCTCCTCGGCCAGGTGGCCCGTAACAAGCCGGCCAACTCCGACATCTACACCGAGCATCTGGCCGACTTCGTCGACACGTTCGCCCGGGTGCTCGGCGACCCCGAACTGCCGCACCTGTTCTTCGTCGAGGGCGGCGCCCTGGCCGTCGAGAACGCGCTCAAGACCGCGTTCGACTGGAAGAGCCGCCGCAACGAGGCCGCGGGCCGCCCGCGCGATCTCGGCACCAAGGTCATGCATCTGACCAGGGCCTTCCACGGCCGCAGCGGCTACACGCTGAGCCTGACCAACACCGAGCCGGCCAAGACCGACCGCTTCCCCACCTTCGACTGGCCGCGCATCGACGTGCCCGCCATCCACTTCGGCGACGTCGAGGCCGCCGAGCAACGGGCGCTGGCGCAGGCCCGCGCGGCGTTCGAGCGCGACCCGCACGACATCGCCTGCTTCATCGCCGAGCCCATCCAGGGGGAGGGCGGCGACAACCACATGCGTCCCGAGTTCCTGCGCGCCATGCAGGACCTGTGCCACGAGCACGACGCCCTGTTCGTCCTCGACGAGGTGCAGACCGGCGGCGGCACCACCGGCACGGCCTGGGCCTACCAGCAGCTCGGCCTCGAACCCGACGTCGTGGCCTTCGCCAAGAAGGTCCAGGTGGGCGGGATCATGGCGGGCCGCAGGGTGGACCTGGTGCCCAACAACGTGTTCCAGCAGAGCGGCCGCATCAACTCGACGTGGGGCGGCGGCCTGGTGGACATGGTGCGCAGCCGCGGCATCCTGGAGATCATCGAGCGCGACGGGCTGATCAAGCGCGCCGCCGTCGTGGGCAGGGACCTGCTCGAACGGCTCACCAAGCTGGAGGCCGAGCGCCCGGAGTCGGTGTCGAGCGTACGGGGCCGCGGCCTGATGTGCGCCTTCGACCTGCCCGACCAGGCCGCCCGCGACGCCCTGGTGACCCGGCTCAGAGAGGAGCACGGCGTGCTGGTGCTGCCCTGCGGGCCCAGGTCCGTACGCCTGCGCCCGGCGCTCAACATCCCCGAGCCCGACCTCGACCTCGGCCTCGCCGCGCTGAAGGCCGCCCTGTAGAGCCCTGGAGGACTACTGCGTGACGCTGGCCCTGCTGCGGTGGGGCCCGGCGTAACGCCAGAAGAAGTTGAGCAGCACGCTCATCCGGTTGCGCCCGCCCAGCAGGTGCGCCACGTGCACGAAGATCCACAGCAGCCAGGCGGGCAGCCCGCGCATCGTCAGCCCGTTGGCGAGCTGCAACACGGCCTCGGCCCGGCCGACGGTCGCCATGATCCCCGGATCGTGGTAGGAGAAGGGCCGCGCCGGCCGCCCCCGTGCCGCCGCGGCGATCTGCCGGGCGGCGTGCTCGCCCATCTGGATCGCCGGCTGCGCGAGCTGCGGCAGCGGACGGGGCGGCCCGGCCAGGTCGCCGACCACGAAGATCTCGGGATGCTCGGGCACGCTCAGCGCCTCGGTGAGCGTGATCCGCCCGCCCTTGCCCTGCGGCAGGCCCCAGACACTCGCCTCCGGGGGAGCGGCGACGCCCAGCGCCCACACGGTCAGGTCGCTCGGCACCCGCGTCCCGTCCGCCAGCAGCACCGCGTCGGGCTCCACGGCGGCCACGGTGGCGCCCAGCCGCAGGTCCACCCCGCGCCTGCGGAGCGCGTCGGCCGCCGAGTCCCGCAGCCGCGGCCGGTACGGCGCCAGCACGAAGCCGAACCGCTCCACCACCGTCACGCTCGTCTGGTCGGGCCGCACCTCGGGATGGGTCAGCGGGATCGTGTACCGGCGCAGCTCGGCCAGCGTGCCGGCCATCTCCACCCCGGTCGCCCCGCCGCCCACCACCACGACGTGCATGCTCCGGCGCCGCCCGGCGGCGGTGTCCTCCAGGCAGTCCTGCATCCGGCGCCGCAGCCTGGCGGCGTCGCCGAGCGAGTAGATCGGCAGCGCGTTCTCCCGCGCGCCCGTCACGTTCAGCCAGTTGGTGGTGACGCCGGTGGCCAGCACCAGGTAGTCGTAGCCGAGCGCGGTGCCGTCCTCGAACTCCACCCGGCGCTCGCCGGCGTGCACCTTGCTCAGCGCGGCCCGCCGCGCCCGTACGTTGGGCCACCGGGCGGCGAAGGTCCTGACCGGGTAGGAGACGTCCGACGAGCCCATCCCGGCCGTGGCCACCTGGTAGAGGAGGGGGTGGAAGGTCGCGTACGCGTTGCGGTCGACGAGCGTCACCAGCGCGCCGTGCCTGGCCAGCTCCCGCGTCGCGGCCAGCCCGGCGAACCCCGCACCCACGACCACGACCCGCGGCTTCCTGCGCATGACAGTGTCCTCCGTCCTCCCCCTCAGGTCCTTTCCCCTTCGCGCACGTCATGGATGCCAACACCACCACCAGCGTCTGCCAAACCCATTCGACCGGGAGCGCGCCGTCCGCTGCGCCAGGGTCCTGCCGGACGGCATGCCGAAGGGCCTTCTCGCCGCGGGGGGAGACGAGAAGGCCACTGTCCGAGGCGCCTACTCCTGGCGTGACTGCCACAGCCCGATGGCCGTGACCCGGGAGTCGACGCCGAGCTTGGCGTAGATGCGGTTGACGTGGTTCTTGACCGTTTTCTCGCTGAGGAACAGCCGCTGGGCGATCTGCCCGTTGGACTGGCCTGTCGCGATCAGGTCCATGACCTCGGCCTCGCGTTTGCTCAAAGAGGTGAACACGCTCTCGAACGCTGCGTCGTCGACTCTCATCCGGCCTCCGGGGGCGCGCAGACGGTCAGATCGTCGCCGATGGCCCCCGTGCTTCCGGCGTTAGCGGTAGACAGCGAGCATAACCCGCATTGTCATGTTTTGGGGCCGTTGCCGGGAAAAACGCCAACGGCCGGTCCCGAAGGACCGGCCGTGCACTGGGGTGAGTGAAGGGACTTGAACCCTCGACATCCAGGACCACAACCTGGCGCTCTGCCAACTGAGCTACACCCACCATGGCCACGCGTTATCGTGCGGCACAGGAAAAGTGTAGCGGGGATCGGGAGTCTTTTCGCCACTCCTTTAGCCGCTGACACGCTCCGCGAGTGCTCGCGCGGTCGCCGAGTCGGGCCCGGGCTGGTCCACGAAGACGGCCGCGCGGTAGTAGCGCAACTCCCTGATGCTCTCCGTGATATCCGCCAGAGCACGGTGTCCGCCCTGCTTTTCCGGCGCGGCGAAGTAGACCCGGGGATACCATCGGCGCACCAGTTCCTTGATCGACGAAACGTCGATCATCCGGTAGTGCAAATAGCCATCGACCCCGGGCATGTCGCGCGCGATGAACGTGCGGTCGGTGCCGATCGAGTTGCCGCACAGCGGCGCCTTCTTCGGCTCGGGCACGTGCCGGCGGATGTAGTCGAGCACGAGCGACTCCGCCTCGGCCAGCGTCACCCCGCCCGCCAACTCCGGCAACAGGCCGGAGGCGGTGTGCATCTCGCGTACGACCTGCGACATCTGCTCCAGCGACTCGGGGGGCGGCTTGATGACCACGTCGACGCCCTCGTCCAGTTGCTTGAGCTCGCTGTCGGTGATGACGCACGCCACCTCGACCAGCGCGTCGCGACTCAGGTCGAGCCCGGTCATCTCGCAGTCGATCCAGACCATCAAGTCACTCATACGATCTCCTCGCCCAGCGGCTCGGAGCGATCCGCCCGCTTGTACCCCACCAGCCTAGTGCCACCGATCAGGCGGGCTTGAGCGAGCCGAGAACCTGGCTCACCACGTCGGTCCCCAGATTGTCGGGAACGGAGATGTAGACGATGGCCGGGCTCTGCCCCGCACCGCGGTCCATGAGCACGATCGCCCCGTTCTCCTTCTTCCACTTGAAGCCCTGCTCCTCGGAGATCTTGGTGAAGTCGAGCTCGAACTGCAACACCCACGCGTCCCGGTCGCCGATCTTCATGGCCTTGTCCGTCACGACCTTGCTCTCGTGGGCCAGCGCGTAGAAGCGGGTGGTGAAGTCCACGAAGACGGCCTTGGCGGTGTCACCCAGGCCCGAGGCGCCGGAGTAGGGGTAGAGCTCGTTGAGCTGCCCCGTGAAGACGTTGCCGATCCAGTCGGACTCGCCGTCGTACTTCTCCTGCGAGACGGCCGTCACCCCGGCCGTCCACTGCTGCGTGGTCGGGTTGCCGTTGTTGACCTCGTTGAACGGCGGCACCTTCCAGTCTTCAGGCACCTCGAACGAGACGCCGGCCTGCTCGTCGCTCACCCGCTCGCCCGACGGCTGCGGGAGCTCGCCGCCCTGGTTGGGCAGCGGCTGCTGGGGCGGCGGCTCCTCGGTGGGCGGCTGCCGCGGCTCGTACCTGTCGGACGGCGTCGGCGGCGAGGCGGTCTGCGTGCCGTCGCGGTTGATGAAGAAGATCCCGGCCACCACGATCAGCGCGACCACGACCAGCGCCGCCAGCCCGCCGAACACCCACGGCATCGGGTTGCCCTGCTTACGCGGCGGCCCGTAGCCGGGACCGCCGGGGCCCACGGGACCGCCAGGGCCGCCGGGTCCGGGCAACGGCGTGCCGCCCCACTGCGGTGACTGCTGGGGCGACTGCTGGGGCGACTGCTGGGTGGGCAACTGCTGGGTGGGCGGGGTGGCTGTGGGGGCGCCGTACGCGCCCTGCCCGGCCGTGGGCGAGCCGAACTGGAGGGTGGGGTTGGCGGGCGTCGCCGACCAGCCGGGGCCGGGCTGTGACTGTGGCTGCGACTGCTGGGGGTCGGGCTGGAGGTTCGGCTGCGACGGGGACTGTTGCGACGGGGACTGTTGCGACGGGGACTGTTGCGACGGCGGCTGGAACTGGGGCTGGGAGTTCGGCTGCGCGGAGAACTGGGGCTGAGGCTGGGGTCCGGAGGACGGCTGGGGCTGGGCCGGCCCCGGCTCCTGGGCGTGGGTGGCGTCGGTCCACTGGTTGCCGTCCCACCAGCGGAGCTGCGGCTCGCCGTAGGGGTCCGGATACCAGCCCGCGGGGGTCTGCGTGGTCATGTTCGCCAGATTAGTAAGAAGAGCTGAGAGATGCATGGGTGCGTGATGATCAACACCTGTACGTGAACGTCGCCTTGTCGGTGCGCACCGGCCCCGGGGAGCGGATCCGGAGCGTGGCGGTGGCTTTGACGTCGCTCTTCCCGCGCAGAGTCCACCGCAGCGGCACCGTGTACGACGTCTGGCCGGACGTCGTGCGCAACGTGCCCTGGACGATTTCCTTGTCCAAGTTTTTACGCCATTCGTAGGTGATCTCGCCCGGTGCCCCGTTGGTGATGACCGTTGCCGTGATCACGGCCGCGCTGTCGCAGCCCTGGGTCTTCTTCGGCGCCACCACGTCGATCGACCTGACCTCCAGGTCCGGCGCGTTCCCCAGCGTGAACCAGGCCAGCACCGCCCCCGCCATGATCACCGCGAAGACGGCCGTGGACAGGATCGTCCGCCGTCGCCGGGCCCGCGCGGCCCGGTGCGGCGCGGACGTCTGGTCGCGTCCGGCCCGCCAGATGTGCTCGGCCGGGGTCTCGGGCCGCTGCGCCCGCGTGCCGATGTCCTGACCTGGCCGGGTTCCGGCAGGGGCGTCCGGCTGGGTGCCGACCCCGGGCCCGAAGTGGACGGGACCCGCCGTGCCGCCGGGCACGTGCAGGAGCGTGACGATGTCGCCCTCGTCGCCGCCCTCGTCGCCGGCCCCGTCCTGCGGCCCCGCGTACGGCGGCGGCTGCGCGAAGGCCGACCGGCCGCGCGCCGCCTTGGCCAGCCCGTCCCTGGTGATCCGGCCGCCGGGCAGCCTGCCCCGCTCGTTGACCAGCAGGTCCCTGGCCGGGCCCAGGCCCAGCGTGGTGGCGGCGGACGCGACCCGTTCGAACAGTTCGGCCACCTCGGGAGCGCTCCGCCCGAAGGAGGCGGCCAGGCCGCGGGCCAGCGACGCCCACCCGGCCGCGTCCCGCTCGCGCGGGGACACCTGGGCGCGGATGGCGTCGGCCAGGCCGCGTTCCGACAGCAGCGAGACGCCCTCCGCCGTGATCACCACTGTGCCCGGGTGCACCGAGCCGTGCGTGATCCCGGCGGCGTGCAGCGCCTGCAAGGTCTGGGCGGTCTCCACCAGGGAGGAGGCGGCCCCGTTCGGGTCGATCGGCCCGGCCGCGAGCAGGTCGGCCAGGGTGGGGCTGACCGCCTGCGCGGTGAGCAGCCACACCTGGTCGCCCGCGGCGACCACGTCCGCCACCGGGATCAGCCCGGTCAGCCCGCCCAGCACCAGTCGCTGGTCGGTCATGACGGCCTGCACGACCCGGTCGCGGACGCCGGGTAAGCCGATGATCTTGGGATCGAACAGCAGCGCCCCGGCCCTGCGGCCGTCGGGCGAGATGGCGTCGATCCAGTTGCCGAGTTCGGTCATCCAGGTGTGTTCGGTGAGCCGGAATCCGGCGACACCGCTCGCAGGGTTGTTCATCGCCGTCGCCCCCCGGCGCGTCTAGCGCCTTCTTCTGTGGCGTCCCGCCGTACGGCGCTTCACCGCAAGTGTGACCGGAATCGCGCCCGTCGTCACCAGGCCCAGCCCGAGCAGCGCGGCCGTCGCCCGATCGGCGGGCTCCACCCGGGGCTGCTGCGGCGACGGGTCTCCGCTCCCGCCGGTCGGCTGCTCGGCGGTGGGGCTCTGCGGGGGCGTGCTGGTGGACTGCGTCGGGGACGGCTCCGGCGGCCGGGTCGTGCGCGTGGGCGACGGGGCGGGAGTGGACGGCGGCCGGTCGCCCTCGGGCCGGTCGACGTTGCCGCTCAGCGTGGGCTCGGTGGACGGCGACGGGGTCGGCGTCCGGGTCGGCGCGGGCTTCCTGGTCCTGGCCGGCGTCCGTGCCGGGGTGGGCGTGGGCGTGGGCGTGCCGGTGGCGCTCGGGGTCGCGGTCGGCTGGACCGGCGGGAGCACGTCGCCCGCCGTGGCCGTCGGGCTGGGCGCCGGGGTGCTCTCCTGGGGCCCAGTCTCTTCCGGCGTCGCCTCGTCCAGCGTGGGCGACGGTTCCTCGGTGTCGGCGGGCTCGGGGGTGGCGGCCTCCGCCGTGGTCGGCGTGACCTGGCTCGTCTGCGCCTGTAGGACGGGCTCGGCCGAGCCCGCACTGACCAGGATCGCCACGGTGGCGACCAGCACGCCGGCACCGACCACGCCGACGCCGATCTTGGCGGGCAGCCTGCTCAGGATGCTGCGCGACGGCACGCGGAAGCGGGTCTCGGCGAGCGAGGTCTCGGTCTCCGCCGGCTCGTCCAGCGCGGTCGGGAACAGCAGCACCAGCATGCCCGCGAGCGCGGCCAGACGGCGACGGCCGCGCTCCTCCCAGTCCGGCCCGTACGCACGGGCCGCGACGGCCTCCAGCTCGGTCAGGAACGCCTCCGCCGACGGCGGACGTACGGCGGGGTTCTTGGCCAGGCCGCGCTCGATCAGGCTCCGCAGCGGCTCCGGGATCTCCTCGACCGGCGGGGGCGCGCTCTGGTGCTGGTGGGCCAGGGCCGCGAGGTTCGGCGCCCGGTAGGGCCGCCTGCCCGTCAGGCATTCGAAGAACACGATGGTGGCCGCGTACACGTCGGTCGCGGGGCCCGCCGCCTTGCCCGACCACTGCTCGGGCGCCATGTACGGCGGCGTCCCCGCGCCGCTCGCGCCCTCGCCGGCCCTGACCGCGATGCCGAAGTCCACGAGCTTGCTGGTGCCGTCGCCCTGGACCATGACGTTCTCGGGCTTGAAGTCGCGGTGCACGACGCCGATCGCGTGGGCCGAGGCCAGGCCCTTGAGCGAGCCCTTGAGCACGGTCAGCGCCGCCTCCGGGCCGGTGGGCCCCTTGGAGCGCAGCAGCTCGCGCAGCGAGACCCCGTTGATCAGCTCCATGATGATCGCCGCGCCCGGCCCGGACTCGACGTAGTCGATCAGCCGGGCGTGGTACGCGCTCTGCAACGTGGCCAGCAACCGCGCCTCGTGCCGGAACCGGGCCACGAACCCGACGTCGGACCTCAGCTCGTCGCTGAGGTATTTGATGGCCACCTCGACGCCGTCGTAATCGCGCCTGGCCAGGACCACCCTACCGGCCGCACCCGAGCCCAGCTCGCGTACCTCGGTGTAGCCGGGGACCCCCCATGGCCCATCACCGTACATAACGGTTTCCTCCGGAGTTTGTTGGGCCCCACCCGCATCAACCGGCCGTAGCTTAACCAGAGGGAACCGCTTTCCCGCTACCGATATCCGCACAAGCGGTTAATTATCACTCAGCGGTGCCGGGCGAGTCGTCGGTCCTTGAGGCCGGGCGCGGGGTCTCCGTGGGCGGTTCCTCCTCCTCGGGCTCCTCGGGGCAGGCCGGAGTGGTGCCGCCGCGGCTGTCGCTCCCGCCGTCCGCCGCCGGGTCGGTCGCGGCCGTCACCGACCACTTCGTGCCGCACGGCACCTTCCCCTGGTAGGTGAAGCTCCGGCTGTAGGAGGTCTGGCCCGACAGGGTGACCGTCTGCGTGTCCCCGCCCTCGCCGGCGGCGAACCTGACGGTGAGGCGTACCGGCTGGGTGTCCGCCGTGGTGACCCGTACCTGCGCGCTGATCGCGGCGCCCGCGCCCGCCTCGACGATCGACACCTGCCGCACCTGCGGCGGGCAGGGCACCGAGGTGCGCGCGGTGTCGGTCCTGTCGCCCGCGCGCACCCGCACCGACAGCGTCGCGCCGCACGGTCGCGACCTGAAGGCTTGGGTGAACGTCTCGCTGTAGGAGGTCCGGCCCGACAGACTCGCAGTACGGGTGCCGACCGCCTCACCGTCGACCGCGAACGTGGCCTGCACCGGGATCTCCCCGGTGCCGCTCGCGGTGAGCCTGACCCGGGCCGTGGCGGTGCGGCCGGGCGCCTCGGGCAGTCCGAGGTCCACGCTCAGTCCGCTCACCGTGGCCGGGCAGGGCGGCACGGACAGCGAGGCCGTCCGGGGGCCGCCGGCGGTCGAGGGGGAGGTGGTGACGGTCAGCGTGACCGTCCTGCCGCACGGGCGTTCGCCCATCGGCCAGGTGAGCGTGCGGGTGTAGCTCCTGGCGCCGCTCAGGTGTACGCGCTGGGTGCGGCCGTCCTCGCCGGAGGCCGTCCAGGCGGCGGTGGCGGTCACGGCGCCGGTGCCGTTCGCCCGGAGGGTGAGCGGGGCGGAGGCGACCGCGTCCGCGTCGATCGTGATCTCGCCCACGCTCACCGCCAGCACCGAGGTGAGCGGTGGCGGCGGCTCGTCGGTGACGGCCCGCGTGAGCGTCGGGGTGGGCGTGCGGGTAAGGGCGGGGGTACGGGTCGAGGAGACGGTGGCCGACGGGGACGGGGGCCGCGAGTCAGTGATGTCCGGTTCGGGCGTCTCGGGCGTGTCCTGTGGCACGACCTGCGGCGTGGGATCCGGATCGGGCGCGTCCTCCGTCGAGTCGTCCGTGGGCTCGGGCGTGACAGGCGTGCTCGGCGGGCCGGAGACCGGCGCCGTGGTGACCTCGCTCGGCGGTACGGCCGCCGCCGCGCCCACCGGCTGCTCCTGCGGCGGCTGCCTGCTGACCAGCACGACCGCCACCGCCACGGCCGCCGCCGCGGTCACCGCGCCGCCCATCGCCACCCGCCGCACGTTGGCGCGCATGCTCCGGAAGACCGTCCTGGCCAGCGACGTGGCCGCCTCGGGAGGCGGCTGCTCGGCCCGCGGCAGCAGCAGCGCGAGCAGGGCCACGAGCGCGGCCAGCCGGCGCTTGCCCCGCTCCTCCCAGTCGTCCCCGTACGCCGCCCGCGCCACGGCCTCCAGCTCCGCCACGAACTCCAGCGCCCCGGCCGGCCGCAGCCTCGGCTCCTTGGCCAGCCCGCGCCGCACCAGCTCGCGGATGGGCTCGGGCGCGTCGTGGACGGGCACCGGTGCGTGCACGTGCTGGTAGCCCAGGACGCCCGGCTCGGTCGACCGGTAGGGCCGGTGCCCGGTCAGGCACTCGAAGAACACGGCCGTGGCCGCGTACACGTCGGTGGCGGGCGAGGCGGGCCGCCCCTCCCACAGCTCCGGCGCCATGTACGGAGGCGTGCCCTCCGGATGGGCGGCCGTGCCCTGGCGCACCGCGATGCCGAAGTCGACCAGCTTGCTGACCCCGTCGTCGCGGACGAGCACGTTCTCCGGCTTGTAGTCCCGGTGCACCAGCCCGAGCGCGTGGGCCTTGGCCAGGCCCAGCAGCGAGCCCTTCAGCACGACCAGCGCCGCCTCCGGCTCGGTCGTGCCGTTCTCACGTAACAGCGCGCGTAAGGAGACGCCGTTGACCAGCTCCATCACGATGGCGGCGCCGCCGACGTCCTGGATGTACTCCCACATCGTGGCGATGTTGGGGTCGCGCAGCGTGGTCAGCAGCCGGGCCTCCGACCGGAACCGCGCCAGGGCCGCGGGGTCGCGCAGCAGGTGCGCGGACAGGTACTTGATCGCGACCTCGAGCCCGGTCTCGTCGTGCACGGCCAGCGCGACGCGCCCGCCGCCGCCCGCCCCGAGCTGCTTGATCTCTGTGTAACCGGGAGCGCTCCACTCCATATGCCTCTCCCATCAGGAGCCGGCCCACCTGATGAGACGCGTGATCTAGGAGCCGGGTTTTCCAGGTGGTTCCGGATTCATGGAACTACTCCCGATGGAGGATGTGAACAGGTGCGCCGATACCTTCTGGGAGTACCGAATCCGGCTCGGGTTCGCCCCACGACGTGACCAGGGGCAGCACCCCGGCCCATACCGGAAGGTCATAGTCCGCCGGCTCGTCCTTCGGCCCGCCGCGCCGGATCTTGACCGACGCCTCCTCCAGCGACAGCGCCAGCACGGCCGTGGCGGCCAGCTCCTTGCGGGAGGGACGGCGCGCGTAGTCCCACTGGCCCGGCGCGAGCCGCTCCGACAGGGCCCGCAGCCCCTCCATGTGCTCGTCCGGGTCCGTGACCAGCCGGGCCGTGCCGTAGACGACGGCCGAGCGGTAGTTGACGGAGTGGTTGAAGATCGAGCGGGCCAGCACGACGCCGTCCAGATGCGTGACCGTGACGCAGACCTCGGCGCCGTCACTCGCCCGCAGCGACTTCGCGCCGGTGGAGCCGTGCAGGTAGAGGGTCTCGCCGATGCGTCCGTAGCCGGTGGGCACGACCATCGGGTGGCCGTTCACGACCACGCCGAGGTGGCAGATCAGGCCGGTGTCGAGCACCTCGTGGAGGTCGTTCCTGTCGGTGCTGCCGCGCTGCTTCTCGCGGCCCAGCGTGGTGCGGGGAGTGGTGGAGAGCATGATTCGACCGTAACGGCGAAGTGGACCTACGCTGTAGGGCCACTACCAGCGCCTTCGTAGAGACCACTTGCATGAGAACCCACGTCGACCTGCCCATCTCCCTGTCGCGTACGTCGGCCGAGCCGCTCACCGCCCAGCTCGCCCACTGGCTGCGCCGCGCCATGATGGACGGCACGCTGGCCTCGGGGGAGCGGTTGCCGTCCACGCGGGCCCTGGCCGTCCAGCTCGCGGTGAGCAGGACCGTGGTGACGGAGGCGTACCAGCAGCTCTACGCGGAGGGCTGGCTGGACGGGCGGCACGGCTCCGGGACGTTCGTGGCCGACATGGAGGCGGGCATCGAGCAGGCGCCCGCGCCCGGGGAGAGCGCCTGCGTGCCCGGCCCGCCGCCGCCCCCTGCCGACCGGATCGACCTCACGGCCGGCGAGCCCTGGGTGCGCGACTACGACCGCGCCGCCTGGAAGCGCGCGTGGCGCAAGGCCGCCGACCTGCCGCCCGGGGCCTCGCCCGACCCGTACGGCCTGCCGCGCCTACGCGCCCTGCTCGCCGACCACCTCAGACGCGCCAGAGGCATGGCCGTCGGCCCGGAGAACATCCTGGTCACCCGAGGCACCGGCAACGGGCTCGACCTGTGCGCGCTGGCCCTGCTCGGCCCCGGCGCCAGGGCGGGGGTGGAGGACCCCGGCTACCACGTGGCGCGTACGGTGCTCGCGGCCAGGGGCGCCGAGGTGGTGCCGTGCCCCGTGGACGAGGACGGCGTGATCATCGACGGCCTCCCCGGCGACCTGCGCCTGCTCTACACCACGCCCGCCCACCAGTACCCGCTGGGCGGCCGGCTGCCGATCCCGCGCCGCGAGCGGCTGCTGGCCTGGGCCAGGCGCACGGGGGCGATGGTCGTGGAGGACGACTACGACGCCGAGTTCCGCTACGACGTCGCCCCGCTGCCCGCGCTCTACGGCCTCGACCCCTCGCGGGTCGTGCTGCTCGGCACGCTGTCCAAGACCCTCGCCCCCGACGTGGGCGTCGGCTGGCTGGTGGGCGCGCCCGAGCTGGTGGCCAGGATCGCCGGGCTGCGCGAGTCGGTGGCCGACCGCACCAGCGGCCCCGTCCAGCAGGCCGTGGCGACGCTGCTGGAGCGGGGCGACCTCGACCGGCACCTGCGCCGTATGCGCCTGGAGTACGCCAGGCGCCGCGCCGCCGTCGTGGAGATCCTCGGCCCCGTCTGCCGCCTGCGCGGCGACACGGCCGGGCTGCACGTCCTGGCCGAACTGCCCGCGGCCGTGGTGCCCGCGGTGGTCGCGCGGGCCGGGGAGCGCGGGATCCTGCTCGACTCCACCGAGCGCCACCACCACGGCGGCCTGCGCCTGCACGGCCTGGTCATCGGGTACGGCTCCGCCTCGCTGGCCGACGTCCGGCGCGGCTGCCGCATCCTGGCCGGGCTCATCCGCGCGGGCGGCTCGTAGGGGGCTCCAGGCTGCGCAGGACGGGCAGCGAACGGGCGGCGTACATCGGGTCGACGGGCAGGACGTGCCTGGCCCACCAGCGCGCCGGGCCAGGGTCGGGGGAGGGCGTGGTGAGGCCGGGGGCGTAGTCGTCGTACGGGGGGTCGTACAGGTAGCCGGTGGAGACGCCGCGCCGCTCCAGTTCGGCGATGGCCGCGTCACGGTCGCGCACCAGCAGCGGCACCCGGAACAGCGGCCGCGACAGGTCGTCGAGCACAGCCGGCGCGACCGTGGGCAACTCGGCCAGGCTGCGCACGCCCGCCAGCCGCCGCGCCCGGCCGCCGGGCACCTTGGCCAGGCGCCTGCCCTGGTACCAGCGGACCAGGCGGCCCCGGCGGGCGCGGTAGTCGTGCAGGTCGGCGCGTACCCAGGGGTCGAAGGGCGGCAGCGCGGGCGCCTGGCCGAGCGCCTGGCCCAGGTGCTCGGGGGCGAGCGCGATGCGGAAGCCCTCGCGCGGCTCCTCCAGGCCGAGGCCGCGGGCGAGCACGAGCGCCGGACGGACGAGGCCGAGCGCGAGCGCCGCGTGGCGGGCCATGGAGGTGGCCACGCTCATCACGTCGGACCGCGGGGAGCCGCGGGTCAGCAGGTCGTCGCGGGCGCGGGTCAGCGCCCTGAGGTCTGATTCGTCCGCGACGGCCAGGACGCCGCCCGAGCCCGCGCCCGGGTGCTTGGACAGGCTGAACACCCCGGCCCGGCCGAAGGTGCCCAGCGGCCGGCCGCCGACGTCGGTCTCCATCGCGTGGGCCACGTCCTCGACGAGCACCTTCCCGGCGAACCCTTTCCCGGCGAACGCGGTGACGTCGTCGGGCAGGCCGTACAGGTTGGTCGTCAGGACGGCGTCCACCGCGCCGAGGTCCACCCGCGACGCGTCGATGTTGCCGTCACGGGGGGACAGCGGGGCCATCACCGGGCGCAACCCGGCGGCCAGCACGAGGAAGAGGATCTCGTCGGCGGAGACCGGCGACATGAGCAGCCGCTGGCCAGGCGCGCACCAGTGCCGCAGCGCCAGGTAGAGGCCCAGCCGGTTGGAGGGGAGCGACAGGCAGTGACGGCCCGTGCGCTCCGCGATGTGCTTCACCCTGGTAGGACAGTACGCAGTCGTCCGTAGGTTTTCAACGCCTTGTCGGCCGTCCTGAGGAGGATCGGGTTGGCCAGCACCGTGGCGCGCGTCTTGCGCACCGGCACCCGCATCAGCCAGTGGAGGCCCGCCGCCGGGCCGAGCCTGGCCACCCGGCCCTCGGCCACCTCCAGCTCGCCGGTCTTGAGCTTGTCCTTGTACTCCTTCTGGCCCCGGCCCATGTCGATGACCTCGATGCCGGAGCCCGCGGCCTGCTCGGCCATCGCGAGGTGGTGGATGAGGCCGGGGGAGTATTTCGCGAAATGGGGATCGTAGGCGGGGAACCAGCCCACCAGCGTCTTCCGCGTACGCAGCCCGAAATGCCCGGCCATCGGGCGGCCGTCCACGTAGACCATGTCGAGGACCCCGGCGAAGCTCTCGGACTGGGTAGCCAGCAGCCGCTCGACCAGCTCGACGATCCACTTGTGCGCGAACCTGTCGGTCCGGCCGGTACGGCGGTACTGGTCGGTCTTCCAGCCCAGCAGCGTGTGCAGGGGCTCCAGGTCGGTGGTGGCGTAGTCGTGGCGGATCGGCCCGGCGTCGCGCTGGAGCTTGCGCGACTTGGCCAGCGTCGACTTGTACGTCTTGCCCGACTGCAGCTTGAGCGCGTCGGTGTAGTGCGCCCAGCCGTCGCGCAGGTCGATGATCGGCGACGGGTGCCGCTCGTGCCGCCCGCTGAGCAGCGGCTGGCCGGACACCAGATGGTCGAACTCGTACACCGCCAGCCCGCAGTCCTTGATCAGCCGTAGCGGGTCGATCTCCACGCCCTGGGCGTGCACCAGCCCCTGCGCGTCGGTGAGACCCGCGGCGACCGGCTTGCCGATGCCCAGGGGATGTCGCTCGAAGGGGAAGAAACCCACGATCTCCGGGCCGTCGTGGATGACGGCGACTCGTACGACATCTCGTAGCTCGCCCACCGTAAGGGTGAATTCTGGGGACAAGAAGGGATTGTCGAAGCAGGGCGCGGCCTCTTGCAGGGCACGCCAGCGACTCACCTCTGGTCGGCCCAGCTCGCGGGGTAGGGCAAGGGTGACGCGCATGAGCTCCCACTGTCGGCACGCAGTCGCTGTCCAGCATGCTGCGAGGGGTATTCCCAGGATAAGAGATCTCACCGCATCTGACCCGCCCGGCTTCGGAACGTTACACAACTGCCAGCTAGCGCCCGGCCACCGAGTGACGTTCTAATGTGGGTTCATGACCGTACCTGGCATCGACCACCCCCGCCTGGTCGCGTGGATGGGCAGGAACGTGCCCGACGCCGGCGAGCCCCGGTCCGTCTCGCTGATCTCGGGTGGCAGGTCCAACCTGACCTACCTGGTCGAGGCCGGGGAGCGCCGGCTGGTGCTGCGCCGGCCGCCGCTCGGTCACGTGCTGCCCACCGCCCACGACATGCGCAGGGAGTGGCGGGTCATCTCGGCGCTCGCGCCGACGCGCGTGCCGGTGCCCGAGCCGGTCGCCTTCTGCGGCGACGAGGACGTGATCGGGGCGCCGTTCTACCTCATGGGGTACGTGGCGGGCGCGGCCGTACGGACGAGGGAGCAGCTCGGCGACCCGGCGCCCGAGCGGACCCGGCGGCTGTCCGAACGGCTGGCGGAGGTGCTGGCCGAGATCCACGCCGTCGACTACCGGGAGGTGGGGCTGGCCGACTTCGGGCGGCCCGAGGGGTACCTGGCCAGGCAGCTCGACCGGTGGTGCCAGCAGTGGGAGCGCTCGAAGACGGCCGACCTGCCCGACTACGACCGGCTGGTCCGGCGGCTGCGCGAACGCCTGCCCGCCGAGGCCGCAGGGACGCTGGTGCACGGGGACTACCGGCTCGACAACACGCTGCTGCGGCTCGGTGACCTGGAGATCGCGGCGGTGGTGGACTGGGAGATGTCCACGCTCGGCGACCCGCTGGCCGATCTGGGGCTCACGCTGACGTACTGGCATGATCGCGGTGACGAGGAGCGGGCGCGGATCCCGGTGGCGGGGGACGTGACGGTGGCGCCCGGGTTCATGAGCGCCGCCGAGTTCGCCGGCCACTACACGAAGGTGTCGGGTCGCGAAATTTCCGACCTTGGGTTCTACGTGGCTTTCGGGAACTTCAAGCTCGCGGTCATCGTGGAGGGTATCCACGCCCGCTTTCGGCAGGGTAAGACCGTTGGAGAGGGGTTCGATCGCATCGGCGCGGCCGTGCCGACGCTGATCTCCCGCGCGCACCGCATGCTCGACCAGCACTGACCGCCTCGACCACCCGCCCGACCTGCACCTGCCCGACCGGCATTCGCCAGACCAGCACCCGTTTGACCAGTACTGACCGCCTCGACCGCGGGCCAGGCCCCGCTAGGAGCGCCATGAGCACTGTTGCACTGATCACCGGAGCGGCGAGCGGCATCGGGGCCGCCGTGGCCAGGCGCCTGTCGGCGG
Source organism: Nonomuraea antimicrobica (assembly GCF_039536965.1). Taxonomy (NCBI): domain Bacteria; kingdom Bacillati; phylum Actinomycetota; class Actinomycetes; order Streptosporangiales; family Streptosporangiaceae; genus Nonomuraea; species Nonomuraea antimicrobica. Next base: position 62,544 of record NZ_BAAAZP010000067.1, read on the forward strand.
GCGGCGTCAAATGCGTTCTCGTCGACCTCGACGGCGAGGGCGCCGAGCGGCTGGCCAAGGAGGTGGACGGCGTCTGGCTGGCCGCCGACGTCAGCGCCGAGGAGTCCTCGCTGGAGGCCGTGGCGCTGGCCGAGCGCCGCTACGGCCGGCTCGACCTGGTCCACCTCAACGCCGGCATCGCCGGCCGGGTCGACCTCGCGAACTTCGACCTCGACCGCTACCGCGAGGTCGTCGGGGTGAACGTGGACGGCGTGGTCTTCGGCGTACGCGCGAGCGTCCCGCTGCTCAAGCGCTCGGGCGGCGGCGCGATCGTGGTGACGGCGTCGCTGGCCGGGCTCGTCGGGTTCGCCGGCGACCCCATCTACACGATGACCAAGCACGCCGTCGTGGGCCTGGTCAGGGCGCTGGCCGAGCCGCTGGCGGCCGACAACATCCGCATCGGCGCGGTCTGCCCGGGGTTCACCGACACGCCGCTCGTGGCCGAGGCGCGGGAGATGTTCGTCAACGCGGGCTTCCCCCTGCTCACCGCCCAGGACGTGGCCGCCGCCGTCGAGACCGCCTTTTACGCCGAGACGCCCGGCACTCTTCTCATCGTCCAGCCGGGACGGCAGCCGGTGCCGTACCGTTATGCCGGAGTGCCCGGTCCAGCGGGCGGTCAGCGGCCGCCACACGCACAATGACGGCAAGTGGCTCGCAAGCCGGACGCCTACCGTCATGAAAGGGCTGGGCTGTCGCCCGGCCCTTGCACGTTGGCGAGCCTTGTAGCTTCGTGATCCCCCATTCACGACTCGCGAGGATGAGGAGCGTTCAGTGATTCCGACCGACGGCCGGCGCTCGCGCCGACGACCGCCCTGGCCGATCGCACTGGGAGCGGGCATCCTCGCGGTCGTGCTGGTGGCGGGCATCATGTTCTACGCCGCGGGCCGCACCAGGGAGCGCGGCGCGTTCCAGGGCAGCGAGCCGGCCACGCCGGTGGCCACCACGCCCGCGCCCGCGCTCGCCGCGCCGCCCACGCTGGATGACTGGCCGCGCTGGGGCGTCACGCACACCCAGTACAGCGCGGACAACGAGTCGTACGGCGTCGTCGACCAGGCCAAGGGCATCCTCGGCCGGGTGCCGATGCTGCAGAACCAGCACATCATGGGGTGGGGCGTGGGCAATCCCGAGCCGAGCCCCGGGCAGTTCAACTTCCGCGATCTCGACCGGCGGCTGACGTTGATGGCGTCGTCGCGGGCGGTGCCGGTGATCACCCTGTGCTGCGCGCCCGACTGGATGAAGGGCGGGCCGGCCGGGCGTACCGACTGGAGCAAGAACCACACCGTCGCGCCCGAGAGGGAGCACTTCGACGACTACGCCAAGCTCGCCGCGCGGGTGGCCAAGCAGTACCCGACGGTCAAGCACTACATGGTGTGGAACGAGTTCAAGGGCTTCTGGGACCCGACCACCAACCGGTGGGACGCGGAGGGCTACACCGAGCTGTACAACAAGGTCTACACGGCGCTGAAGGACGTCAGCGGGGACATCCAGGTCGGCGGGCCGTACATGCCGATGGAGAGCAGCTCCGGCGGAGGGCCGTCGGAGCTGAGCGGGCCCTGGGGGACGGTCGACCAGCGGGCCCTGGACGCCGTGCGCTACTGGATCGAGAACAAGAAGGGTGCCGACTTCATCGTCATCGACGGGGCCTCGATGACGAAGGACAAGGGCAACGTGCCCGACGACTTCGGCGCCCTGGCCAAGTTCGGCGCCGTCACGACGTGGGTGCGCCAGCAGAGCGGCGACCTGCCGGTGTGGTGGGCCGAGTGGTACGTCGAGCCGGAGAACTCCCAGTGGAGCGAGGCGCAGCGGACGGCCGTGCAGGCGGTGGCGCTGATGGAGTTCGCCATGAGCGGGGTGACCACCGCCCTGTACTGGAATCCCCAGGCGAAGGACGAGGGCGAGTGCCCCGGCTGCCTGTGGGCGCCCAAGGCCGGCGGCGAGATGCCGATGGCGGGGCTGCTGAGCGGCTTCAGCAGGTGGTTCCCGTCGGGGGCGCGGGTCCAGGCGGTGCCGTCGTCCGAGCCGAAGGTGCGGGCGCTGGGGCAGGAGCGGCAGATCGTGATGGTCAACACCTCCGACCGTGACGTCACGGCCACCGTGGACGGGCGGCAGGTCTCCCTGCGGCCGTACGAGATCAAGTGGTCGGGCCGTGGCGGCGCCTGACCCGCCCGGTCAGGGGGCGTCCTGACGGGAAGGCCGTGCAGCAGAGCCTGACGGGAAGGCCGTGCAGCAGAGCGCCAGGGCCGCGCCGAACACCGGCAGCCAGGCGAGCCGGGCAAGGACCCACGCGGCCGAGTCGGGTGCGGTGTGCAGGCCGGGCAGGGGACGGTCGGCGAGCAGGCCCAGGGCCGTGACGGCGATCATGGCGGTCTGGTGCCAGAGGAAGATCGTGATCGCGGAGAGGTTGGCCACCGCCACGGCGGCCCACGCGGCCGGCCGCCGCAGTGCCCGGCGCAGCGGATCGAGCAGCAGCCGGGAAGCACCGCACTGGGCCAGGCCGAAGGTGACGGCGGCGAGTGTGGGCGGGTCGAGGTTGGAGACCGCGGCCCCCGGCACGCCCACCATGGCCGCCGGGTAACCGGCCCACAGGACGAGCCCCGCGGTGACCGCGGCGCCGCCCAGCAGCAACGCCCACCCGGTACGCCTGCCGGGCAGCCCGCGGGCCCAGGAAAGACCCACACAGTACGGCACCAGCCACCCGGCCACGACGTTCACCCAGCCGAGCCAGGCGGGGCCGCCCAGGCCGTACCGGACGAGGTCGACGAGCGCCACGATCGCCACCGGCCACGCCGGGGCCAGCCGGGCGGCCAGCGGGGTCGCCGCCGTCAGCACGGCGAGGACCGCCAGGAACCACAGAGGCGACCACACGAGCTTGGCCAGCGTGCGCACGGTGTCCAGGCCGACCCCTGAGGCGAGCGTCGCGCCCGCGACCACCGCCCACACGAGGACGACGGTGACCACCGGCCGGGACAGCCGAGCCATCCGCCCCCGCAACCACACCCCATACGGCTCGCGCGCGGACCGGCCACGGCCTGCCACTATCCCTCCCACCAGGAAGAACACCGCCAGTGTCTGGAACAGCCACGACACCGGGGCGAGCTGCGGGAACGCCCGCAGCGGGCTGGCGCCGTGAACCGTGCCGCTGTCGGCCACCAGCGCCGTCACCAGCCAGTGGCCGAGCACCACGCCGAGGATGGCCAGCGCGCGCAGCCCGTCGATCCCCCGGTCCCTGGTGCCGGGCGTGGCCGACTCGATGCGCTCGACGAGGTCACGCACGGCCGGCCACGATCCCGGCGACGATCCCGGCGACGGCGTGCAGCGATGGGGAGCCCGGCCGCAGGTAGTCGCTGTGACGGCCGCCGCCCGCCGGGAAGACCCGGGTCCCCGCCCCGGGCGACATCGGGTCGAGGCCGAGCCCCAGCGTGCCGAAGGGCAGGCTGAACTGCGCGTGGGGCACGGCGGCGATCCAGTCGCCGGTGGCGCGGGCGGCCCAGACGGGGGTGGACGTACGCAGGGGAGCGGTGGTGCCGGTGCCGGGTGCGCCGTACAGGACGATGTTCGCCACGCCGCCCAGCCCGGGGGCGGCCCGGCCGCACACGACGGCCCCGTACGAGTGGCACAGGAGGGACACCCGGGCTGGGCCCAGTTCCCGTACGAGCGCTTGGAGGGCGGGGGCGGCCTCGTCGGCTCGGTCCGTGGTGAGCAGGGCGGTGCTGAGCGTGCCGGGCGTCCGGTAGCCCAGCCAGGCGATCACCGCGGCCCGGCCGCCCAACTCCCGCTGGAGGGCCAGCGCATCGGCGCGGAGCCGGCCGTACCTGTCGAGGCTGGTGTCCGTGCCGGGCACGAGTACGGCGACGCGCCCGGCGGCGGTCAGGTCGCCGAACACCTCCGCGCTCCGGCCCTCGTCGCGCCCGTCGAAGAACAGGAACCGGCGCGCGGGGTTCGCCATCGCGCGCAGCGCCTCCGAGCGGCGCGTGTGGCCGTGTTCGGCGGCTGTGCGCTCGGCGGCCAGGAGGTTCTGCCGGGCGACGGCGTACCGGGCCTCCGGCGGCCCGGCGGGCGGCCGGACCGGTACGGGGGCGGGCACCTCCGAGCCGGCCAGCGGCGCGGCCACGGAGGTGGCCAGGGCGGCGACCGCGGTCGCGGACAGCAGGGGGCGGAGCAGGCGGGAGAGCATGCGCAGAACGTACGAATCACCCCCTGTCGTCCGCGTCCCACCGGGGAGTGGATCTGCGGCCTACCCCTGGAGTACTACGGGGTCTCCCCGAGCGGGCGCGCTCGGCCGCTCGGGGACGTCCGCCCGGCCCACGCCAGACAAGTTGGACGGCGTTTCTGGGGATTCAGCTATTTTGCGCGATGTAGATGAATCGCTCGATGATCACCGCCAGGGCCACCGCGAACGCCGGTATCGCCAGGAACAGCAGGCGTCTGCGGGCCCGCGGGGCCCGGTTCGGGCCGTTCAGGCGGATGATCTCGTACCCGAAGAACGCGGCCCACGTCACCCCCAGCGCCCCGATGCCCACCGGCGTCCAGGGGGAGGTGGGGTCGCCGCGGCCCTTGTAGGGGTTCGGTTCGGGGATCTCGGTGCCCCTGACGAACTTCTTCCAGGTGTAGAGCGCCGCGTCCTCGTTGGAGAACACCCGCTTGAGGTCGGGCGACTTGTCGAGCGCCGCGCGGAAGCGCTCGCCCCAGTCCGCCGGGAAGCCCTCGTTCAGCTCCAGGTAGCTCACCTGGCCGCGGCTCACCAGAAGGTATGAGTTCCGTGGCTGCGCCTTGAGCTTCTGGACGGCCTCCGCGATTTGCGTCGGGTCCTTGAACACCCGCGCCTGCGTGCCGAAGCTCACCCGCTCGACGTCGCGCTCGCCCCACGGCAGCGTCGGGGTGACCTCGGGGCCCTCCTTGGGTACCAGGTAGAGCACCCGTGCGCTCGGCTCGTCGTGGTCGTAGACGTAGTGCAGGGCGGCCACCTCGCCGCTGGTGACCCGCTCGAACTTCTCGTTGCCGTACCTGGCCAGCAGGAACGCCATCGCGAACAGGACCGCGAAGCACGCGGCGAGCACCAGCGAGACCTTCTTCGTCACTTCGGGGTTGAAGCGCACTTTCCGCCCGCGCAGCGGCACGGTCTCCTCACGCACGTCCTCGCTGTCGGCCGGCAGGTTGGGGAAGAACGCGTACGCGGCCAGCAGGCAGGCCCCGGGCAGCGCGAACATGTAGATCCGCAGCCCGATCTCGCCGCCGTAGCTCTGCAGCGCCAGCGCCAGCACCGGCACGCACAGCAGGATCAGCGCCGAGCGGTCGAAGACGCCGCGCCGCAGCCGCCGGAACAGCCCGGTCGCCGCGCAGCACAGGATCACCGCGAGGATGCCCAGCCGGGACTGCAGCACCAGCGCGTGCGCGGGGTCGGCGCCCTCGATGCGGTCGCCGGTGTTGGTGCGGAGGTTCTGCAGGATGTTGCCCAGGCTGCCGAAGATCGTGTCGATCTGGCTGGCCCAGAAGCCCACCGTCATGTAGCTGATCCAGGCCAGCACCACCATCCCGAGGAAGAACGGCAGCGCCCAGGTCAGCGTGGTCCGCTTGAAGATCAGGAACGCCGTCACCACGCCGAGCATCATGAACGGCGTGATCTGGTGCGAGGCCACCGACGCCACGAACAGCGCCACCAGCAGGACCAGCATGAGCAGCTTGTCGGCTCGGAACGTGCCGGTGTTGGCCAGCTCGCCCGGCGTCATCGCGTCCAGCCTGCCGATCAGCCTGCGCAGGCCCTTGGCCGGGATCGGCTTCGTCCGCGGCTCCACCCGTCCGAACCAGCGCAGCAGGATCGCCACGAACGCCAGATAGAGGGCGAAGGTGAAGCCCTGGGGCGAGAAGTAGTCCTGCCCGATCCACTGCACCAGCACGAACAGCAGCGCCGCGAACCACCGCGCCCGCGTGGTCGCCACGACCTGACGCAGGATCAGCACGAACGGGAGCAGGTAGAGCAGGTTGGACAGCAGCGGCGTCCACTGCAGGATCGTCGTCAGGTCGGTGATGCCCGCGGCCCTCGTCACGAACGCGAACAACGCGAAGAAGCCCGGCCAGCCCATGCGGGCGTCGATGTTGATCGCGCTCTCGCCGGTCCTGCCGATGAACTCCACGAACCCGGCGTGGATGTACGCGGTCGGGAAGCGCGGCTCGTCGGCCACCAGCGCGCCCGCGCCGTGCAGGGCGAAGGTGATGGCGGCGATCTGGAACAGCAGCAGGAACTTGCGGTCGGTGCTCTGCGTGACCGTGATGAAGAACGACACGATCATGATCAGGATGGCGGCGAACGCGGTGGCGGGCAGCGCCGAGATCAGCCCGAGGCCGTCCACGTCGGCCGGGTCCACGCCGCGCAGCGGCCCGGGGGGCACCTTGAGGGCCAGGACGTACATGACCAGGCCCTCGACGACCAGGAGCACGGGGAGCCACCGGGGCGCGCTCGCGACGAGCGCACCCAGCCGCGCCCGCACCCCGCCCCGAGGCTCGGCCCCAGGCCCTTGCTGAAGGTCCTGTGATGGCTCCGGCACGCCCTCCGACGGCGCCGCTGTCTCATGCGCGGGCGTCGGGCTCGGGGGCGCCGGGTCTGCGGTGGGGCCTGTGATGGGCGCTGCGGTGGGGGCGCCGGCCGGGGCGGGCCGCACGAGGCTCGCGAGGCTCTGCGCCTTGGGCCCCGGCTTGGCGAGGGTCGCGGCGGGCTTCGTGTCAGCGGTGTCGGGGTGGGACTCGGGGCGGGCGTCAGGGTGGGCCGCCGAGGGCGGGGCCACGGTGGGCTGCTGGGGACGCAGGGCGGGGTTCGTGGCGGCGGTGTCCGGATAGTCGTCCTCGTCGGGCGATCCGGCCCCTTCGTCCGCGTCCGCGTCCTCGTCCGCGTCCTCACTTGAAGGCGAGGTCGCGGGCTCGAACGTCAGCTTCGGGATGACCCCCGTGGCGTCCGGGTCGAAGGGCGTATCGGACTCCTCCTCGTCCGCACGCACGTCCGAGGAATCGGTGGTGCCCTGTGTCATGCCATCGCCGTCCCGTTGGCTCACGTTGACCATCATGAAGCCCCGGCCGGCCCCTGGATGACAGCCGACTGAGGGGTTTCGTGGAAGTTGAGAATTCTGCGGAGGTTTCCGAGGATCAAAAGTGCGACGAGCATCTCGCTGAAGAGCAGTCCGTACCCCACCGCGTTCACCCCGAGGGCGGGAAAGAGCGCCATGGTCGACACCAGGACGAGCACCGCCAGCCCGATCTGGACGACCGCCAGCGCCCGCGCCCTGCTCTGCGCCCGCAACGCGCTCAGATAGACCTCGATCAGCACCCGCGGCAGCACCGCCAGCGCCATCAGCCGCAGCAGCAGCGTGCCCTCCTCGGCGAACTGGGCGCCGAAGATTCGCAGGATCAGCGGTGCCCCGAGGATCGCCACCGTGATGATCGGGACGACGATGACGAACGCCCGCCGCAGCGCGTGCCTGCAGTTCTCGGCCAGCCTGGCACGGTCGAAGGAGCCCTCGACGGTCAGCGACACCGCCATGTTCATCGCCAGCAGCTCGATCATGCTGGCCAGCGTGTGCGCCATCGAGAAGCGTCCGAACGTGGCCTCGCCCACCTGCGTGGCGATCACCACGGGCACCAGGTAGACGATCGCCAGGATCGACAGCGTCCCGGGGAAGTCGCCGGCCAGGAACCTGCCGATCTCGCGCACCCTGGGCGGCTCCTGGGCGGGGTCGGCCTGCCTGACGTGCCGGGGCACGACGAAGCCGAAGATCAGCCAGTTGACCGGGATCAGCGCCAGCGCGGTCGGGATCACCCACGAGACGAAGATCCCGCCCGCGGGCAGCGCCCCCGCCAGCGCCACCAGCAGGCCCATCTTGACCAGGCCGAAGACGAGGTTGTTCAGCGGCACGAACGTGGCCTGGCGCAGCCCGGTCAGCACGACGTCCTGGAGCGTGAACACGGCCCACACCACCACGGACGCCAGGAAGAACAGCCCCGGCCCGAACCCGGCCAGCACCGAGTACGTCTGCCCCCACATCGGCAGCGTCAGCAGGAAGCCGAGCGCGGCGACCCCGCCCGTGGCGGCGGCCAGGCCGTAGCCGCGCAGGATGACGTCGGGGGTGCGGTGGCCCGCCACCGGCAGGAAGCGGGCCAGGGCGCCCACGAACGCCAGCGCGGTCAGCGACGCGAACAGCCGCATCGCCGTGATCACCGCCTGCCCGCGGCCGAACTCCTCCTCGGTGTAGAAGTGGGCGGCCAGCAGCCAGTAGCCCATGCCGAGCACGCCGGTGACGACGGTGTTCGTCATGAGCGCGTAACCCTGGCGGAAAAGCGGGTTACTCAGGTCGGTACGGACCTTCGCCCAGACGCTAGACATTGCCGCGCACCCGCCGCAGCCCGTACCTCGTCCTGCGCACGACCGCGTACCCCTTGGTGAGGATGCGTTCGCGCAGGTAGATGAGAGGTACGGCGGTGCCTTCGACGGCGCGCTTGAACATGTTGATGGTCGTGCCCCTGCCGACCGTCAGCCGGGGGATGGCGAGCAGGTCGTGACGGTCGGCGGCGATCGTGTTGCTCACGGCGCAGGCGGCGAAGTATCCGGCCTTGCGCACTTCGCGGCGCACACGGGCGCTGGAGTACCCGTAGGGGTAGGCCATGGTGGCGACCGGGGAGCCGATCTTCTCCTCCAGCAGGCCCTTGTTCCTGCGCAGCTCCTGCCGGAGGTCCTCGATGCTGAGCTGGTCGAGCTGGGGATGGCTGTGGCTGTGGCCGCCGATCTCGATGCCGGTACGGGCGGCCTCGCGGGCCTGGCCCCACGACAACATCTCGTCGAGCGGCCGGCCCGCGGCGTCCTTGCCCGCGTCGGACACCCAGCCGCTGGTCAGGAAGACCGTGGCGGGGAAGTCGTAGCGTTCGAGCAGCGGCAGCGCCTGGCTGTGGAAGTCGGCGTACCCGTCGTCGAACGTCACCACGACCGGCTTGTCGGGCATGGAATGGCCGTAGTTGTGGTTGAGCGAGGCCACCAGGGCACCGAGCGTGAGCGGGGTGAACCCGCTCTCCGACAGGTACGCGAGCTGCTCGGCCAGGTCGGACGGCCGCACGGAGTGGGGCCTGGTGTCGTCGTTGGGCCGGTCGGTGACCGAGTGGTACATCAGGATCGGTACGCGGATCATGACCGGGCCACCTTCAACCGTACGGAACCGACGACGTAACCCCAGCTCGTCCAGGTCAGCCCGACGACGATGGCGGCGGCCCGGCCGAGCCCGCCCAGGTCGCCCCGCAGGGCCTCGCCGACCCCGCGGAGCGCGCCGAGCGGCAGCGTCTTCAGCGCGTGCGCCCGCTCGCTGGACAGCCCGTCCTGGGTGCCGACCTCCTGCGTCACCAGGGCCTTCGACAGCCCTTCCGCATAGCATCTCGACCTGAAGTAGGCGAACCGCTCGCGCTGCCCGGACACCTTGTGCCCGATCACCGCGCGCGGTTCGAACAGCATGACCGAGCCCGGCCTGCGCTGGCTCAGCCTGATGCAGAACTCGGTCTCCTCGCACCCCAGCGGGCGCGACCGACGTCCTTGCACGCTGCGTCCGATGCCGCTGTGGAAACCGCCCACCTCGGACACGACGTCGCGCAGGAAGGCGGCGTTGCCGCCCATGACGTTGCGGATCGGCGACCTGACCGCGGGCATGCCGCGGTAGGAGCAGCCGACCGTCCAGTCGAACTCGTACGGGAACCACCGCGGCCGGCCGCCCGACGCCCACAGGGGGTCGGTACGGCCCCCCACGCCCACCACGCCGGATTCCTGGAAGCCCTCCTCCAAAGCCTCCAGCCATCCGGGCTCGGCCACGGCGTCGTCGTCGAGGAACGCGACGATCTCGCCGTCGGCCGTGGCCACGCCGGTGTTCTTGCCGCCGGACAGCCCCTGCTCGTGCGTGTTCTCCACCACGATGGCCCGCGGGTACTCGCGCTTGAGCTTGAGGTGCAGGCCGGGGTTGTGGTCGACCACCAGGATCAGCTCGTGTGCCGGGCGGGTCTGGTTCTCGACCGACGCGACTGCCTGCCTGATGTCCTCCCACCGCTCTTCGGTGTAGACGCAGATGACGACAGACGTGTTCACAACGATCCCTCTTGTGCGAGTTATGCGACGCCTCGGTCAGCGGCTGGGGTGGCGGTGGGCTCGGGCTGCGGCGGAGCGGGCCGGCGACGCCACTCCTTCAGGATGGTCCTGAGCACGCGCAGGCCGTCGCGTACGACGTGCAGGTTGCTCTCGCCGTGGATGCGGTTGCGCTCGTGGCTCGGCACCTCGTGCACCTTCAGCCCCGCTCTGGCGGCGCGTACGTTCATCAGCGTCTCCACCTCGAAGCCGTCGCAGTCGAGGGCGAGCGCGTCGAGGTGGCGGGCCCAGAAGGCGTTGTAGCCGTAACACAGGTCGGTGTACTGGGTGCGGTACATGACGTTGACGATCCCGGTGAGGATCCTGTTGCCCAGACGCCGGTTGAGCGTCAGGTCGTCGCTGCGGCCACCGGCGGCGTAGCGCGAGCCCTTGACGAAGTCGGCCCCCGTCACCAGCGCGCCCACGAAGTTGATGATCTCGCGGCCGTCGGTGGAGCCGTCGGCGTCGATCATCACGATGATGTCGCTGGTGCACGCGGCGAATCCGGCGGCCAGGGCGTCGCCCTTCCCCTTGCCCGTCTGCGTCACCACCTTGAGGTTGGGCCGCAGCCTCCTGGCGACGGCCACCGTGTCGTCGACGGAGTTGCCGTCGACGAGCACGATCTCGTCGATCCACTGCGGGATGGTGGCGAAGACGTGCGGCAGGTTCTCCGCCTCGTTCATCGCCGGCACGACCACGCTGACCGTCGGGGAGATGGCCAGGTGCGGGGTGATCGGGGTGAAGTGCGACGGCGGCGGCATCGGCCGTAGGGGTGAGGGGTGAACCTTGCCGTTGTGCTGGGTTGTGTCGGGACTCATGGCCAGCGAGATCCTTCCGGGACCCAGCTCCGCGCGCCGGGCGACACCACCCCCGGGTGCTGTGGGAATGGCGAAACAGGCGAACCAAGCATTGAAGGGTCCTGTGGAGTGTGAGGGTGTTGATGCTGTGCGGGGTGTTGCCCGAGAGCGTCTAACGTGCTCCCGTTGGTTCCTGACTTACCGCATTGGGTGGCTCTTGCTGCTGCATCGAGGTGCGCACCCGACCGAAGCCCTTGAGCACACGGTCAGCCGCTCTATAGAGAGACGGCCGATCCATGACAATTGTTCGGGCCTTGTTGAAAGGAGTTCGGCCCATCCAGTGAACCGCCGCCGCCGCGGACGGACGCGAGATGCGGCCTTCGGCGACGTACAGGACCCCGCTCTTGAGCCAGTCTTTGTACTCTTTGCCGCCTTTGCCCATATCCACCATGTGCAGCCCCGCGTTCGCGGCGGCCTCGGCCATCTGGAGATGGTGCACGATACCCGGCGAATAGCGGCCGAACTCGGTGTCATAAGCGGGGAACCACCCTACAAGCGTCGTCGCCGTACGGAGGCCAAAATGCCCCGCGATCGGTACGTCACCGGCATAAAGCATGGTCAGGACACCCGCGAAGTCCGATGAGTTTTCGGCATGCATCATGTCCGTCAATTCCACGATCCACGGCTGCGCGAATCTGTCCACACGGCCAGTTCTCCGATACTGATCGGACTTCCAGGCCAGCAGCACGCGGAGCACCTCGGGATCGGCCGAGGCCCACTCGAAACGTAGCCCGCCCTGCTCGCGCCCGAGCTTGCGCTCCTTGTAGCGGACGGTCTTGAGGTTCTTCGGCGAGTTGGCCTTGATCTGTTCGAGCCAGGCGCCGAAGCCCGCCGTGAAGTCCATGACCGGCGCCGGCCGGACGTCGCTCTCGTACGGGGCGAACGTCGGCTGCCCCGCGACCAGGTGATCGAAGTCGAACACGCTGAGCCGGCAGGCCCGCAGCAGCGCCTTCGCGTCGAGCCGCAGCTCGGGGGAGGCGATCAGGCCGTGGCACGTGGTGAGGAAGCCGCCGAGCGGCTTGCCGATGCCGAAGCTGTGCCGCTCGTAGGGGAAGAATCCCGCGATGCCGCTCGCGTCGGAGATGACCGCCACCCTCACGTAATCGCGCAAGCGGTCCATCGCCACGGCGAATTCCACCGACAGGAACGGGTTGTCCAGACCCGGGTCGGCCCGCTGCAGCTCCCGCCATCGGGCCCGCTCGGCGTCTCCCAGCTCTCCCGGCCGGGCCACCTGGATGTTCACCTTGCCCTGGCCCCCTGTTCGGTCTGCATGCTCTTCCCCCGATACAAGACCCGGAGCACGTACATGAACCCTCCGAGCACGGCGACCGTCGCCACGCCGGCCCGGGGCGACCACGCGTTGAAGAGCAGCATGGCCTCGGCGAGGAGCACGTTGAGTACGAGGCTCGCCGCGGCTCCCACCGACAGCGCGGCGAGGGGGTCACGATCACGCAACAGTCCCACCACCGCCGCCCCAGGAACGACCAGAAGAAACAGAGAGATCAAAAACGGGCGCAGCGGAGTTTCGATATCGAACAGCGCGACGACCGCCCCCGCTATGCAGGCGAGCCCGACCAGCCAGGCCAGCGCTCTGCGGTGCTGCTTGAGCATTCCTGCCTCTCCCGCTCCTCGCTGGTTCACAGCGCGATCGACCGCAATTCATGGGACCAATCGGAGCCCGGACACGTCAATGCCGACGCTTGACGGAGCGCCCCGGTTTACCGGCAGACGGAAAAATTCTCGTGCGACCTTCGATGAACGGTCAAGTGATCGCCGTTTCTGACGCGGTCTCCAGCATCTCAGAATGCCCTATGGGGCCAGAGTTTTTCGAGTCGGAGTCCGATTTATACCCGCTTGTCGGCCAATTCTGCTGATCTACTGTGAGTTGACCTTGGATTCAGCTCAGCGGGTCGGTTTCCGTCCCGTGCGCGGACGACGTGGCCACCCCGGAAGTGGGCGTCGCGGCCGGCTCCTCGGTGGGCCGCGGCTCCTCGGTCGGGTTCCCGGACGGGCTCTCGGCGTGCCAGGTCAGCGAGCAGGACGCGGTGCCGCCGTTCGAGGTGAACGAGACCCGGCCGCTGCCTGAGCCGCTCGGGTCGACGACCGTCACCCAGACGAACGACGAGGCGCCGGCCTTGACGGAGCCGCTCGCCGGATAGACGTCGAGCCCCTGCGAGGCCGTCGCCACCCAGGAGACCGCCGCGTTGCGGGCACGCAGCCCGATCTTCCCCAGGCCGTCGACCGACTGCGGGCACGAGACGCTGAACCGGGCGCCGGGCGCGGCGCTGCTGCGGGTGGGCTTGGGGGCGGTGCTCCGTCCGGTGGCGGGGCGGGTCCGCGGGCGCGAGGCGCGAGGGCGCGCGCTCGGCGTGGTCGTGGCCGACGGCGTACGGCTCGGGCTCGGGGACGTGGTCGGCTCGTCGGTCTCGCCCGTCTCGTCGACCGCGTCGGTCTCGTCCTCCTCGGTCACCGGCTCCGGCGCGGCGCTCTCCTCCTCGGCCGGCGGCGTCGGGGAGGCGACCGGCCGCAGCGTCGTGGTGTTGGAGGCGTCCCGTCCGTTGAACACGACCATCGCGCCCGTCGCGGTCAGCAGGCACGCGACGGCCAGCACCAACGGCGTCAGCCGGCGCGGACGGCGACGGCGCGAGCGGCGCTCGACCGCCACCGGGAACCCGCTCCGGTCGAAGCTGTCGCCGCGATCGGTGATCAGCACGCGGGTCTGGTCCAGCTCGGGGTTGACGCACGTGTCGATCACCCGGCGGCGCAGCGAGATCCCCGGGTACGCCACCGCCACCAGGTCCAGCAGCCGCCCGGCCGAGACCTGCCGGTGCCGCCCCTCGGTGCACACCTCGCACCCGCTGATGTGCCCCGACAACCGCCGCCGCAGCAACGGGGTGAGCGGACCCTCCCAGGAGTCGACCATCGCCGACAGGTCGGGGCAGTGCGCCCGGCCGGTCCTGGCCAGCACCACCGCCGCGGCGGCGTTCTCCAGGTGGTCGCGGGCCCGGCCGAGCCTGGCCGCCGCCTGCCGGGAGGTCAGCCCGAGCACCGCGCCGACCTCGGCGGGGGTCAGGCGGTGGCGCAGCGACAGCTCCAACACCTCCCGCTCGCCCTTGCTCAGCTCGCCCAGCGTCTCGTGGACGAGGTCGGCCAGCTCGGGGTCGTCGTACGTGTCGAGGTCGGGCAGCGGCAGGCCGCCCGCGGGGGTGCCGGAGCGGCGGGACAGGCGGGCGCGTACCTGGAACCTGGTCAGCGCGTACAGCCAGGGGCGCAGCCGGAGCGGCTCCTTGAGCCTGTCCACGCAGCCCTGGGCGGTGACCAGCGCGTCGTGCACGGAGTCGGCGGCCACGTCCCCGTTGTCGTCCCCGCCGCCCGGCAGGCAGGCCGCCAGGGAGAAGGCGTAGTCGTGCAGCCGCTCGCCGTAGGAGTCGTAGAGCTTGGCGGGAGCATCGGTGTCCGCCCGACGCAGAGCCTCGACCAGCTCCTGATCGTCGGCGCGATCGATGGTCGGCCATCCAGGCACGGATTTCCCTCCCCGCAGGTGGAACGGGCACTCAAGCCCCACGCGGAGAGGACGCGGCCTCGATTGACCAGGTTCGCCCGTCATGCCCAATAGGCATGGCGCCCGGCGTGTCCGCCGGCGGTCACCCGTCGCAGTCGGGCATGCAGAGGCGGCGTTCCATGCCCTGGAGGAAGAAGTCGCGGACCTGGAGGATGTTCTCGGCGATGTACGCCTCGCCGCCCGTGGCCTTGGCCAGGGCCTGCATCCGCTGCCTGCCCTTCTCCGCGTCCGGCCCGAACGCGATGAGCAGGATGCTGACCGGCCGCTTCGGGTCGTAGGTCTCCTTCAGGAACCGCAGCAGCTCGGCGTTCCCGACGCCGCCGTCCGGGTCGTCGTTGCCCGCGCCGTCGGTCAGGATCAGCAGGGTGTTGACCTTGTCCTGCTTGAAGTCCTCGGTGAGCTGGGTGTAGGCCGCCTTGACCGTGTCGTTCAGCCCGGTGTCGCCGGTGGCCTTGGCCTGGATCTGGGTGAAGGTCTTGACCAGCAGTTCCTTGCGCAGAGTCCCGTCGGTCGACTCGGTGAGCGGGCCGAGGGAGACGAGCTCCTTCCAGTCCTTGCCCTGTCCGTCCAGATGCGTGGAGAACGTCCACAGGCCCATCTCGGAGCCGGCCGGGAAGAGTTCGAGACCTTCGGTGGCGATCTTGTTGATGGCCTGCATGCGGGTCATGCCCGTGCCGGGCACCGGCAGCGCCATCGTGCCTGAGACGTCGAGCAGGGTGAGCAGGCGGGTGCCCAGGTTCAGCCTGGTCCAGGTCTGCACCATGCGCGTCACGGTCGCGCCGTCCGGCGGGTCCAGCGCCGCGGGAGTCTCGGCGGTGAAGCCCTTCTCCTCCGACAGCGCGTCGCCCGCCAGGCCGTCCGTGCCGCGGAACCCGGCGTCCCGCAGGATCCTCTTGGCCGACTCGGAGGTGAGGTCCTGCTTGAAGTCCGTCGCCGCCTTCAGCACCTCGGGGTCCTTGGTCAGGATCGTCACCGGGTAGTCGAGGCTGAGCGTGCCCTCCTTGGGGTAGAGGGCGACGACCGGCGCCTCCGGCTTCCTGGTGTTGTGCGCGTAGATGGCCTGCTCGGAGGTGACGCCCACGGGCATCTTGGTGCCCGACTTGACGGTGAGGCTGGCCAACAGCGCCGCCGAGTCGGGCGCGAGCTGGCCCGACAGCTCCTTGAGCGCGCCGACCAGCGCCTTGTCCTCGCCCGACTCCTTGGCCGTGCCGGCCGCGGCCAGCAGCGCCGCCAGGCCGGCGGAGTTCTTCTGCGGGTCGAGGGCGAGGACGCGTACCTTCTTGCCCGGGCCGTCCACGTTGGCCACGTTCGCGGCCGAGATCATGGCCTCCCAGCTCGGCTGCAGCGCCCCGGACAGCTTCGACGCCGACGCCTTGGCCGCCGCCAGCACGACGGGGGAGGTCGCGATCGAGCCCTCCACCTGCGGCAGCGCCGCGCCCGACGGGTTGTCGCGCATGCTCTCCATGAGCAGGCTGGAGTCGGCCACCCAGAAGTCGGCGGCCGCCTTGCCGGCCGCCAGCGCGTTCGCGGTCCTGGCCGCGCTCTCCCCGGCCACCGTCACCTCGACGCACTTGCCGTCGATCGGGTGCATGGCCTTGTTGTAGTTGCCGGCGATCTTGTTGAGGGCGGGCTGGATGTCGGGGGTGGCGACGACGCGCAGGGGGAGCTTCCCGCCGGAGCAGTCGTGGTCGCGGTTGAAGATCACGAATGCGGCGACACCGAGGAGCACGGCCAGCGCGACGGCCCCGGCCAGCGGTACGAGCACCCGGCCGCGGCTGTTCCTGGACCGCCTGCGTGCCGGGGGTTCGCCGGCTCTGTACGCGCCGTCGAGATCGTCTGTGCGGTGTCGCCCCACGATGTCCTCTTGGTGTCCTCTTGAGTGTTGTCCTCTTGGTGTCCTCAGGACCTTCCGGAGACCCTAGCGGGAGAAGCTCCGCGATACTCCGGGAACGATACTCGGTGGGGTCTGTGTGGCAAAACACCTCTTTTGGTGCAACAACTACGCTGTGTCACGGCCATTTGCGGCATGCGTGACCGGCGTTCCGCCTGTCAACGGCGGTCGGCGGCAGCCGTCAATGCCGCAGTCAGTGGCAGTCGTCAGTGGCCGTCAGTGGCTGCAGATGTGACCGCGCCAGGCGCGCGTGCCCTCCCGTACGGCGACCGCCGCCAGCGCCACCGCCATGACCGGATCCACCCACCACCAGCCCACGGTGTTGAGCCACAGCCCGGCCAGCACGCCCGCCGCCATGGCCGCGCAGATCAGGTTCTGCGTGCCCTCGCCCGACGTGGCCGCCGAGGCCAGCCGCGCCCCGAGCCGCCGCTTGGCCACGCCCAGCACCGGCATGCTGACCAGGCTGAACGTCGTCACCACGATCCCCAGCACGCTCGGCGTCGCCCGGTGCCCGGCGTCCAGGTCGTGCGCGACGTGGATCACGAGGTAGGGCGCCAGCAGCCAGAAGCTCACCGCCACCGCCCGCCGGGCCGTGGTCTCGGCGCTGGGGGACGACGTGCGCGTACCGGTGAACCGCCACACCACGATCAGGCTGGCCGCCGCCTCCACCACCGCCGACAGCCCCCAGCCGATGAGCGCGACCGAGTGCGCGGCCAGGCCCGCGGCCAGACCGAGCGTGCTCTCCACGCCCAGCCAGGCCAGCGTGACCACGGAGAGCGAACGCGCGGAGCGCGCGGCGCGCAGCCATTCGGCTGACGCGGCCGGATGCTCAAGAATCCGCTGATCAGGCACCATGAACCCCCGAACTCCCGGCTATCCGGCCGTCGACAGCGTTACGTACCGTACCCATCACGGACCGTGATCTGGTCGTGTGGCGACAAAGGCCGGCCAATCTTCGGCCGCATAATGAGCCTTGATCACGAGGGGGGTCCCATGCCGTTCACGCCCAGCCACATCGCCGCCGTACTGCCACTGATCAGGTCGTCGTCCCGTTTACGCCGGTATCTCGACCCTTGGGCGCTCGCGATGGGCGCGATGGTGCCCGACCTGGCGGTATTTCTGCCGTTCCTGCCTGACTACACCGTGTGGCACTCCTGGCTGGGCGTGGTCACGATCAACCCACTTGCGGTGCTGATCCTGCTGCCGCTCTTCCACCTCGTCCTGCGTGACCCGTTGATCGCCCTGCTCCCGCCGTCGCTGGCCGGGCGCGCGGCCCTGCTGGCCCCCGAGCGGCTGCGCCTGCTCCCAATGGCCGCGGGAGCGGTCGTCGGGGCCGCCACCCACGTCCTGTGGGACTCCTTCACCCACTCCACCGGCCCGGCGGAGTGGGGGGCCTGGCTGTCCGTCTCCGTCTTCGGGGTGATCAGGCTGTTCCGCCTGCTGCAGTACGTCTCGTCCGCGATCGGGCTGGTCGTGGTGGTCTGGTGGGGGTGGCGGGCGTTGTCCGGGATGGCGGTGGCGACCGTACCGTCGCGGCTGCGCATGTCTGTGCGCGCCCGCGGGGTCGTCCTGTCGGCCGCCGCCGTCGGCGTCGTGGCCGGCGCCCACCTGTGGCCCCTCGTGGACGAGCCGAACCCGAAGTTCGGCCTCGCGAGCGTGCTCACCAAGACGGGCGCGGGCACGGTGATCGGCCTGTGCCTGGTGCTGGTCTGCTACGCGCTGGTCTGGCAGGTCAGGCGGCGCATGGCAGTATCGGAAGGTGCTTGAGTACCTGACCGACGCCGACGACCCCCGCCTGTCCGACTACACCCGGCTGAGGGACGTCGAGCTGCGCAAGAGCATCGAGGCCGAGCGCGGCCTGTTCCTGGCCGAGGGGGAGAAGGTGATCAGGCGGGCCATCGGCGCCGGCTTCCCGATCCGCTCGGTCCTGACCACCCGCCGCTGGCTGGCCTCGCTGGAAGACGTGCTCGGCGACGCGACGGTCTACGTGGTGAGCGACGAGATCATGTCGGGCATCGCGGGCTTCCAGGTGCACCGGGGCGCCCTGGCCTCGATGGAGCGCCTCCCCCTGCCCGCCGTGGACACCCTGCTCAAAGGCGCTACCCGCCTGCTGGTGCTGGAGGACCTGGTCGACCACTCCAACGTCGGGGCGATCTTCAGGTCGGCCGCCGCGCTCGGCGTGGACGGCGTCGTGCTCTCGCCCCGCTGCGCCGACCCGCTGTATCGGCGGGCGGTGAAGGTGTCGATGGGGGCGGTGTTCTCGATCCCGTACGCGCGGATGGACGACTGGTTCGAGGGCCTGGCCCGGCTGCGCGACGCGGGTTTCCAGACCCTGGCCCTGACCCCCGACCAGACGGTCACCCCTCTCGACCGGGTCCCGCCGGCCGACCGGGTGGCGCTGCTGCTGGGCGCGGAGGGCGACGGGCTGTCGTCGCACTGGCTGGCGGAGGCCGACCTCGCGGTGTGCATCCCCATGAGCGCGGCGGCCATGGCCACCGGGGTCGACTCGCTGAACGTGGTGGCCGCCGCGGCGATCGCCTGCCACGGGCTCATGCGTACGGCGGCCGGTTGATCGCCGGGTGCGCGTTGAGGCGCCTCGCGCCGTGCCCCCCGAGGGCGGGATCAGGGCTGTTCGCCAGCGAGCCAGTCGGGATGGCCGTCGCCGTCGTGAACGACCGGCTCGCGGTCGATGGCCCGCTCGCCGCCGGTCTCCCTGATGTGCCTTTCCAGCGTGCGCACCTGCCGCTCCGTCGTGATCAGCGTGAGCTGCCAGGCGGTGCCGTCGGGGGTGGGGGCCGGATGGGGGACTTCGGCGATGTCGATCGACGTGGCGAGGCCGGCGAGGAGGATGCCGTGCGCCAGCTCGGCCGCTCTCTCCTGACCCTCGATCGTCGTGTGGACCTCGAGGAATTCCGCCATGACGCTGTCCTTCGGGGAGGGGGGTGGCGCCTACCCTACCTGCGGCGATGAGAGACGGGCGGATTTCGCGAGGATTTCACGGATTGTTGCGGATTGCCAGGTCACCGGACACCGGTGATCAGCCGTGCGGCGCGGCCGTGGAGGCGCGTACGACCAGCTCGTACGGGAAGAGCCGGCGCTCAGGAGCCGCCCCGGCGCCCGACAGGAGCAGCCGGCCCGCCGCCTCGCCCATCTCCTGCTTGGCCTGCCGGATCGTGGTGAGCCCCGCCTCCTCGGCCGCGCTGTCGGAGAACCCGACCACCGACAGGTCTCCCGGCACCTCCAACCCCAGGTCGGCGGCGGCGTCGAGGACCCCGAGCGCCAGCACGTCGGTGTTGGTGAGGATCGCGGTCGGCCGCGGGTCGAGGCCGAGCAGCGCGTGCCCGGCCCGCCGCCCGGCCTCGCGCGAGTTGCGCGCCACCTCGTAGAACGGCACCCGCCCCCAGTCGAGGCCCGCCTCCTCGCAGGCCCGCTGGTAGCCGCCGCGCCGCGCCCGCATGGCCTCGAAGACCGTGCTCTCCTGCCGTTCGCCGTCGGCCCAGCCGGTGTGGCCGTCTTCGTGCAGCCCGACCATGGCCACGCCCAGCCGCCGATGCCCGAGCCCCAGCACGTGCCGCGCCGCCGCCCCGGCCGCCGCCGGCTCGTCGATGCCGAGGAACGGGTGCCCCGGCACGTACGGCTCGTCGACCACCACCACCGGCAGCCGCCTGGCCAGCACCTCGGCCAGCGCCGGATGCCCGTCGGGCAGCGACATCACGCAGAACGCGTCGACGACTGCGTCTCTCACCGTGTCGGTGCGCCGGTCGCCGTGGGGGAGGGGCAGGATCAGCAGGCCCACGCCGGCGTCCTCGGCCGCCGTGGCCAGGCCCTGGAAGAACCCGATCGCGTACGGGTCGGCGAACGCGTACGCCAGCGTCTCGCTGAACAGCAGCCCGAGCGCGCCCGCCCGCCCCAGCCGCAGCGAGCGCGCCGTCGGGTTGGGGCCCGCGTAGCCCAGCTCGTCGGCCACCTCCAGGATCCGCCGTCGTAGCCCGTCGCTGAGCTGGTCGGGGCGGGAGAAGGCGTAGGACACGGTGGCCCGCGACACGCCGAGGCGGTCGGCGATCGTCTGGAGCGTGACCTTGGCCATTCCCCAACCGTATCGGAGGACCTTGCCGCGCCCTTCTTAATCAATTAAGCTCTTAATCAATTAAGCTCCACTGGTGAAGGAGGGTCGACGATGGACGCCATGCAGGTCCTCGCCCACATGACGGCGATGGGGCATCGGGGGTCGCTGGAGGAGGCGCTGCCAGGCGCGCCGCGGCGGCCGGACCGGGCGGAGGGTTCGGCGAGGGCGGTGGGGAGGGCGCGGGTGCGGCTGGCGTACTCGCTGCGGTGGACTGCCGACCGGCTCGACCCGGCCTGTCGTGCCGCCGGATGATGCACAATGTGAGCGATCGATCACCGATCGTCTATGTGCCGTGCGGCCGGGAGGTGCCTGTGGACGTGGCCTGGATCATCGCACTCGCCGCCACGGCGTCCCTGAACCCGGCCCCGTCACTGACATCGGCACCGGTAGCGGCACCGGCACCGGCACCGGCACTGACGCTGGCGTCCCACGACCCGACGGCTCTTGGCTCCACGCCGGGCTCCACGCCGGGCTCCACGCCGGGCTCCACGCCGGGCTCGGCCCGGATGGCCTCCGCTTTGACGCCTGGCCCGGCGTGGATGGCTCCCGGCGTGTCGCGGGCCGAGCCGGCCGCGCTGACCTGTGCCGTCTCCACGCCCGCCGGGCGGCCGATGACGTTCGCGCCGAAGGTGGGCTTGACGCCGCGGCGGGTCGCGGCGCGGGCCAACCTGGAGCTCACCGGGTGCACCTCGCCCGACGGCTCGGCCGCGTTCCTGCGGTCGGGGTGGGCGGGGGTGCGCGCCACCGCGCAGGCGTCCTGCGCGGGTGCCCGTCACGTGCGTGGCAGCGCCGTGATCACCTGGTTCGACGCGACGGCCCGCCCGGTCGGCACCTCCAGGTTGCGAGTACGCGCCGACCGCCTCGTGGCCCAGCACCCGGCCGACACGCTGCTCACCGGCACCGTCAGCGCCGGATGGCTGGTGGGCGAGCGGGTGCGGGGCGGCATTACGCCCGCCACGGCCATCCTCGGCTGCGCCACCCGGGGCATGGCCGCCCTGCCCGGCACCGGCCGCATCACCTTCGGCTGACCAGCCCTGCGGGCACGTACCCGCCCTGCATCCGGCCGATGAACACGCTCACTCACACCTGGCCACCAGGCACGGGCCGACCCGACCACCGGGCCCGCCTCACAACCA
The DNA here is from genome assembly GCF_039536965.1 of Nonomuraea antimicrobica. NCBI lineage: Bacteria > Bacillati > Actinomycetota > Actinomycetes > Streptosporangiales > Streptosporangiaceae > Nonomuraea > Nonomuraea antimicrobica. Next base: position 84,293 of record NZ_BAAAZP010000067.1, read on the forward strand.
GGCCCGCCCGACCACCGGGCCCGCCCGACCACCGGGCCTGCCGACCACCGGGCCTGCCGACCACCGGGCCCGCCCGACCACCGGGCCCGCCCGACCACCGGGCCCGCCCGACCACCGGGCCTGCCGACCACCGGGCCCGCCAGGCTGGCGAGCCCGGGTGGCTCCTGTCAGCCGAGGGAGATCTGGTCGCCCGCGTAGTTCAGCAGTCGTTCGGCCGTGGTGAAGCGCCGCTCGTTCTGGTCGTCCAGCAGCACCCCCACGATCTGCACGCCGTTGCGCTCGCCCGCGAACAACAGGCAGTAGCCGGCCGCGCTCGTGAAGCCGGTCTTGACGCCCAGCACGTCGTCCGCCCGCGTGAGCAGCTTGTTGGTGTTGCGCCACGTGTGCGCCCGGTGCACGGCGGTTTTGGACACCTTGTGCACCGTGCTCCCCACCACGTCGGTGAAGACGCTGCTCTTCAGCGCCTCCTGCGCCAGTTTGGCCTGGTCGAAGGCCGTGGAGTAGCCGCCGTTGGCGGGCGTGGGCATGCCGTCGGCGTTGGTGTAGCGGGTGTCGGTGAGACCGAGTTCGCGGGCGGTGCGGTTCATCTTGGCCACGAAGGCCGTCTTGCCGGGCCCATAATGCCTGGCCAGGGCGTTGGCGGCGTCGGCCCCCGAGGGCAGCATGAGGGCGTACAGCAGGTCCTTGACCGTGAAACGTTCGCCCTTGCGCAGCCCGGCCGTGGCGGCGCCGCCGCGCGCGGCGTACTTGACGTCGGCCGCGCTGATCGTGATCACGTCGCTGGGCCGGGCCTCGCCCAGCACCACGTAGGCCGTCATGATCTTGACCAGGCTGGCCACCGGCACCCGCCGGGTCTCCCGCTTGCCGTAATGGACCGTGCCGTTCGAGTCGACGACGTACGCCTCCTTGGCCCCCACGCTCGGAGCGTCGGCGGCCATGGCCGGGGACGAGAACCCCACAACCAGCGCGACAACGGCAGAGCTAATCAAACCCCCAATTCGCATGCCAAACATGTTGGCAGGAGATCAAGGGTTCGTTTGCCTAACTCGGCCATGCGTCACCATCAGATGGGGGTAAATCATTGATAGATCCGACATTGCGGGGGGTGATGGGCATGGCCGGACGGTTCATCATCAGCGAGGACGGTCAGGGCGGATACCGTTTCGCGCTCGTGGCGAACAACGGGCAGACGCTGGCGGTGGGGGAGGGGTTCCCCTCCAAGGTGGCCTGCGTGAACGGCATCGAGACCGTACGCAGGAACGCTCCAGAGGCCGCCATCGACGACCAGTGCGTTCGTGAGCCCTAGGAGACCAGGGCCTCGTCCTCGGCGGCCCGCCGCCGGCGCCTGCGCCTGACCACGAGCGCGGCCACGACCGCCACGCCGAGCACGGCCACGGCCCCCGCCGTGACGGGCGAACGCGCGGCCAGCTCCAGCCAGCCCCACACGAGCGCCGTGAGCCCGAACCACCACATCGGCGCCCAGGTCAGGCAGCCCAGCGCGCTGGCGACCACGTACCAGGGGTAGGACACGCGCAGTGCTCCGGCCACCCAGGGCAGCGTGTGACGCAGCACGGGCACCCAGAAGCAGCCGTAGACCGCCAGCGCCCCCCACCGCTCGACGACCTGCTCGATCTTGGCGATGCGCGCGCGGCCGAGCTTGACGCCGACGCGCGACTCGTAGAGCCTCTCGCCCAGCCTGCGCCCGACCCAGTAGTAGACCTGGAACGCCCCGAACAGGGCCAGGATCAGCACGGCCCCGACCAGCCAGTACGGCAGCCCCAGCCAGGACGACGACGTCGGAGCGGGAACGGCGACCATCGCATGCCGCATCTGCAGGCCCACCCCTCCACGATCCTTAGGACAGCCTTACCTTAGGTCAAGTCGCGCCACGGTGCCATACCCGATTGCAAGCGAAGCCACAAAAGGTGCAACCAGCCGACAACCGGGACTCAACCACCCGGTCTCACTCTATGGGGGAACCGAAAGAGGTGGTGAAGGTGCCGACCAGAAGCGCAGCCGTCCTGACCAGTGGAACCGCCAACGCCGCCAAGCTGCTGGTCGCCGCCCTGGCCTTCACCGGCGCGTACGCCGGCTTCACCGCCTACGGCAACGCCACTTCCACGGCCCGCCCCGCGACGTCGATCACGCTGTCGGCCCAGGAACTGCCTGTGAAAGCCCCCGTTCAGCAGCTCGCCGCCCCGGCCACGGCCGGCCGGCTCACCCTGAGCGTCATGACCGGCGGCGGCCCCGGCTGCGCCAAGACCTACGCCGCCCGCACCCTGATCACCGACCCGGGCTTCTACCGCTGGCGGCTCGTCCGCTGGAGCCCCGCTGACAAGTCCTGGCGCACGTACCTGTCCGACCACGACGGCTTCGGCACCGGAGGGCGGGCCGCCGAGTGGCGCCCGCGCATCTCGGGCAACCCCGGGTGGTACCGCGTCGAACTGACGGCCGACGGCGGCAGGACGGTCAGGAGCGACCGTTTCCAGGTGAGCTGCTGACCGACTGCCGGGCCGCCTCCACCCAGCGCGGCACGCCCACCCGCTCGGCCACCTCCAGGGCCTTCTCGTAGTGGGCGCGCGCGGCCTCGGGCTGCCCCAGCCGGACGGCCAGGTCGCCGAGCGTCAGCGCCACCGGCCACAGCGCGACCACGCCGGTGCCGGCCCCCGCCACCCGGTCGGCGAACGGCTTGAGCTTGTCGTAGCAGTCGACCATGCGCTCGCGGTCGTCGAGCAGCATCCCGGCCAGCGCCCGCCAGGTCATCGCCAGCTCGTACAGGAAGTCGGGGCGCACCGGCGGCCGGGCGGCGGCCACGGCCTTGGCGTCGTTGAGGTGCCCGGCCGAGGCCAGGGCCAGCGCGTAGGCGTCGAGGGTCCACTTGGCGCCGCGCAGGTGCTTCTCGGCGAGCAGGTCGACCATCTCGGACGCCCGGCCCGCCACCAGATGCAGGCAGAACGTCGTGATCAACGGCAGATCCTGACGGCCTTCCAGCATGCCCGCCCGCGCGGTCATCCTGGCCGCCTCGCGGTAGGCCCGCTCGGCGCCCACGTAGTCACCGGCGATCATCAGCCGCTGCCCGGAATACCAGACGACGACCGCGGCGGGCGCCGACAGGTCGTACTGCCTGGCCAGGAGGTCGGCCGCGGCCGCGTGCTCGTCGGCCGCGGTGAACTCGCCCCTCGCCGCCGCGCACTCCAGCAGCACCAGGTGGGCCAGCGCCTGCGTGGCCATCTGCCCGGAGCGCTGGGCCACCTCCAGCAGCTCTCTGCCGATGCTCTCGCGCGTGTCGACCGCCGGGATGTCGTACGACTGCCGCAGCCGCCCGCTCAGCGCCGCCGCGATCAGCGCCGGGTCGCCGCTCTCCCTGGCCAGCTCCAGCGCCTCCAGCGACGCCTGGCGACCGCGTTCGGGGGAGGAGGAGCCCTCCAGCTCCAGCGCCAGCGTGGTCAGCAGGCTCGCCCGCAGCCGCTGCTCACCCGCGGGCAGCTCCATGAGCGCCTTCTCGGTGACGTCGACGATCTCCCAGGCGGTGCGGGTGAAGTCGCGGGCCATGCCCTTGTGCGGGACGGCCAGCGACGCCGCCACCTTCGCGGTCAGCTCCAGGTCGCCCAGCGGCAGCGCGGCGTCCATGGCCTGCCGGCGCAGCACCCGGGCGGCCGACATGTCGCCGCACAGCGCCAGTGCCCTGATCAGGCGCAGCGTCAGCCGCAGCCGCTCTTTGGCCCGCTCGGGACGCTGCTCGCCGCTCTGCTCGTCGCCCCGCGAGCGGTCGAACGCGGCGATGGCCTGCTCCCACAGCGTGGCCGCCTCGCGGTGGGCGAAGCGCCGCTCGGCCTGCTCGGCCGCCAGCCCCGCGTAGTGAACCGCCTTGCCGGCGGCGTCGGCGAGGTAGTAGTGGTGGGCCAGCGCCGCCACGTCGGACGGCGTGCGCTGCTCGATGACCGCCGCCACGGCCGCGTGCAGCCGGGTGCGGCGCAGCCGGGAGGCGTCGGAGTAGATCGTGTCGCGCACCAGGTCGTGGTCGAACCTGAGCAGCCCGGGGCCGGGCTCGGTCACCAGCCCGGCCAGCAGCGCCGCCTCGACGGCCTCGATCACCGACTCCTCGTCGACCGCCACCGCGACCAGCACGTCGAGGTCGACGTCGCGGCCGATCACGGCGGCCTGGAGGAGGATCTGCTGCGCGCCCGCGGGCAGCCGCGAGATGCGCCGCCGCAGCACGTCGCGTACGCCGGAGGGCACCTGCGAGAGCACCTCGGTGGCGCTGGCGCGGTCGGCCGCGCCCTCGGAGTCGAGCAGGCGCACGGTCTCGCGGACGAAGAACGGGTTGCCCCCGGTGCGTTCGACGATCGACTCGACCGCGTCGTCGTCGATCTCGCGTACGCAGGTGGCCTTGACCAGCTCGGCCACGGCCTTCGGGTCGAGCCCCGACAGGCCCACGCGCACCGGGCTGAGCCGGGCCAGCGCGGCCAGCACGTCGGACTGGCGGTCGTCCAGCTCGCTCTCTCTGCAGGTCACCACGAGCAGCACCCGGCTGGTGGCCAGCAGGCTGGGCAGCGCGCGCAGCAGGGCCAGCGTCTGGTCGTCGGCCCAGTGCAGGTCTTCCAGCGTCAGCAGCACGGGGCCGCGCCGCGCCACCCCGGCCAGGTAGCCGCCGACCGCCCGGTGCAGCCGGAACCCGCCCGACACCTCGTCTTCCTCCGGGTCGGGGGCCGCGTCGTCGATCAGCGGCGCGAGGAGCTGCCCGTATTCGCCCGCGCCGGTCACGCCGATGAGCGTGCGCAGGATCTCCACCCAGGCCCAGCCGGGCGGGGTGGCGCTGGAGTCGGGGCAGGCGCCCGAGGCGGTGGTCCAGCCGTCGGCGCCGAGCCTGCCTTCGAGCTGGCGCAGCAGGGTGGTCTTGCCCGCGCCGGCCACCCCGGTCACGATCGCGACCTGGAACCGGCCCGTGCGCGAGGCGGCCGTGGTGAGCCTGGTCAGCTCGGCGTCGCGGCCCACGAACGGCTCTGGTTCGAGCGGGGGCGGCTCGACCGGCGTGGCCCGGCGCGGCGGCCAGGTGTCGGTGACGGGCGGGGCGGGCCTGGGCGCGCGGGCGGGCGGCTCCAGCTCCAGCCCGGGCGCCTGGGCCAGGATGTCGGACTCCAGCTTGCGCAGCGCGGGCCCGGGGTCGATGCCCAGCTCGTCGGCCAGGATGTTGCGGGCCCGGCGCAGCGCGGCCAGCGCGTCTCCCTGCCGGCCGCAGCGGTAGAGGCCGAGCGCCAGCAGCCGCCAGCCCTCCTCGCGCAGCGGGTGCTCGGTGGTGAGCGCCTCGAGGTCGGGCACGGTCTCGGCGTGCAGGCCCAGCCGCAGCCCGGTGTCGGCGTGCCGCTCGCGCGAGACCAGGCGCAGCTCGGTCAGCCGGTTGACCTCGGCCTCGGCCCACGACTGGTCGGCGAAGTCGGAGTAGGGGGTGCCGCGCCACAGCCCCAGCGCCTTCTCCAGGCGGCCGCGGGCGGACTGCGGGTCGCCCTCCTCCAGATGCTCTCCCGCGGCGCGGACGAGCTGCTCGAACCTGAGCGCGTCGACCTGCTCGGAGGCCACCCGCAGGGCGTAGCCGGAGGCGACCGTCACCAGCAGCCGGTTGGGGCCGCCGCGCGGGCGGCCGGGCTCCAGCACCCTGCGCAGGCGCGAGATGTAGACCTGGAGACCCGACTGGGCGCCCTTGGCCGCGTCGTCGTCCCACAGATCGTAAAGAAGCGTGTCAACAGGCACGACCTGGCCTCTGGCCACGAGAAGCCGGGCGAGGACGGCCCGCTGCCGCAAGCCGCCGAGGTCGAGTTCGTCGTCGTGTTCGTACGCCTCGACTGGCCCCAGAACTCGGAACGCCACCATGTCAGCCGCCACGCTATGCGGGCCTGGGAATCACGCACAAGGACTTTGATGGGTTTGGGATTGTCACTGGGCGGCCTTCGAGATCGCGGACGGGGGCTCCGCGCCGGCGTTCCGGCCGTTGCGCCTGCGCAGCAGTGCCCACGCGCCCAGTGCCAGGCCGCCGAACGGGATCTCGATAGTGTAAGTCCAGAAGCCGAAGAGCAGTGCGGTGGCTATGGCCGGAGTGGCCGGCACACCGAACGCGATGAGCAGCGCGGCCACGCCGCTCTCCATGATGCCGGCGCCGCTGGGCGTGATCACGGCGCTGGTCAGCACCCGCGACAGGGCGAAGACGGCGATCGACTCGGCCAGGCCGGGCCAGGCGCCGGTGGCCCGCATGCAGACCGTCATGATCGCCCACTGGAGACCGAGGAAGAACAGCATGCCGAGCGACAACCCCGGCCACCGGCGGCGGACGACCCCCGCGGTGTCGGCGCGCAGCCGGTGGAAGGCGTCGGAGGCGTGGAAACGCAGCCGCAGCAGCCGGGTGACCGCGTCGATCGCCCGGCCCAGCCAGACGGCGGCCCGCTCCCAGTAGAGGGCGGCGGCCACGACCAGGCACAGCAGGAGGATGGAGACCGCGCCCGTCCAGCCCGCGTTGGCCACGGTCGCGTTGGGCGCCTTGCCCGCGATCAGCAGGGCGATGATGCCGACGGCCGGCAGGATGAACCTGAACAACGTGTTCCAGATGCCGCTGACCAGCGTCATGACCACGAACGCCCGGCTGCCGAACCCCCAGCCCCTGGTCATCGCGAACGACAGCGCCACCCCCACGGCCCCGCCGAACGGCAGCAGGTTGCTGACCGCGCTGCCCGCCGCGTTGAGCGCCAGGCCCTGCAGGTTGTTGAGCCCGGGCAGGGAGTTGGTCAGCACGAACGTGTACGCCAGCAGGCTGAGCAGCCACAGCCCGGTCATCAGCGCGATCTCGCCCCCGCCGAGCGTGCCGAACACCGCGCCGATCTCGCTCCAGGACACCGGCTTGCCGGTGAGCGCCCGCACGAGCTGCGGCAGGTAGACCACGAGCAGCACGGCCAGCCCGAGCGACAGCACCGACAGGGAGATCTGCAGCCACTTGTTCTTCATCGGGGTCCAGTCTGCCGGGTGGCGGTGGTCGGCGGCGTCAGACCTGAGTACTACTTGGGCCACCGCTCGAAGGGATGAGTGAGCCGGGTGCCGGGGGGCAGGTCGCGGCGGACGTACCACTCGGTGCCGAAGACGAAGCGGTAGATCGGGCGGGGGACCTTGAGCATGACGGCGAGCGTGCGGTCGCTGTCGCCGCCGCTGGCCTGGGAGGCGTGCGCGGCCATGGAGGCCCGCTTCTGCCTGGTGAACCTCCGTACGTTGACCCGGTGGGTGATCGCCTCACCCGGCGAGTACGCGCTCTCGAACGTCCGCACGTCGAACTCCGGCGGGAACTTGTAGAACCTGCCCGCCACCCGCAGCAGCCAGAGCAGCGGGTCGCGGTTGACCGTCGCCTCCAGGACGATCTCCGTGCCCGCGATCTTGGCTGCCCGTTTGCCCACCCGATGCACCTGCACGTGGTCGGGATGCCCGTAGCCGCCCGCCGGGTCGTAGATCGCCAGCAGGTCGGCCTGCTCCTCCTGAAGGATCGCGGCCAGCGCCTTGGCCGCCGCTTCCGTGTCGGCGTCGATGAAGGCGTTGTCGGGACGCTCTTCCGCGATGCCGCCCTTGGGGCTCAGCCCCGAGTCGCCGTAGCCGAGGCACTCGACGCGGGCGCAGCCCAGCAGCGCGGCCGAGGCGTACAGCTCTTCGAGCCGCGCCTGGCCCAGCTCCTCGCCGGGCGCCATCTCGGCCAGGCCGCGCTCGCCCGCGGTGGCGACCACGAGCACGACGCGGTGTCCCTCGGCCGCGAGCATCGCCATGGTGCCCGCCGTCAGCAGGGCCTCGTCGTCGGGGTGGGCATGGAAGAACACAGCGGTACGTGGAGGCACAGGCCCAGATTAGTCTGGGAGGGGTGCGGATCTTTCACGTGAGTGACTGTTACCTGCCGCGACTCGGGGGGATCGAGGTCCAGGTCGCCGATCTCGTACGCGTGCAGCGGGCGGCCGGGCACGAGGTGTCCGTGGGCACGGCGACCAAGGGGGAGCCGCTGCCCGGCGTGCACCGGATCGTCGCCAGGATGCCGTTCGACCTGCCCGTGCACCCGTTCGGCGTGGGGCATCTCACGCGGCGCATCACCTCGGCGCGTCCCGACGTCGTGCACGTGCACGCGGGGGCGGTCTCGCCGTTCGCCTGGATGGGGGTGCGCGCCGCCTTCCGCGCGGGGGTGCCGTGCGTGGTGACCGTGCACAGCATGTGGGATCCGGTCACGCGGTGGGTCTACCGGCTGCTGCGGCTGGCGTACGGGTGGCAGCGCTGGCGGCTGGTGGCCACCACGGTCAGCAACGCCGCCGCGGTCCCGATCCGCGCCGTGGCCGGGCCGCTGGTGCCGGTGCGCGTGGTGTCCAACGGCCTCGACCTGTCGGGCTGGGCGCCGCCCCCCGGCACGCCGGCGCGCCGCCCCGACGGGCGGGCCGAGGTGCACATCGTGGCCGTGGGCCGGCTGGCCCCGCGCAAGCAGCCCGTACGCCTGCTGAGGCTGCTCCAGGCCGCCCGTGCCCGGGTGCCCGCGCGGATCCCCATGCGGGCCACGATCGTCGGCGACGGGCCGGCCAGGGGCCAGATGGAGCGTTTCCTGGCCAGGCACGGCATGAGCGAGTGGGTCTCCCTGCCGGGCCGCCACACCCGCGAGCAGATCGCCAAGGTGCTGGAGTCGGCCGACGTGTTCGTGGCGCCCGCGCCGCGCGAGTCGTTCGGTATCGCGGCGCTGGAGGCGCGGGCGGCGGGAGTGCCGGTGGTGGCCAGGGCGCAGAGCGGCGTGGCCGACTTCGTCGCGGACGGCACCGAGGGGCTGCTCGGCCGTACGCTGGGCGATCTGGCCAGGGCGGTGGCGCGGCTGTGCTCCGACGCGGCGCTGCGCGGGTCGATCGCCGCCCACAACCGGGCCACGCCGCCCGCGGCGGGCTCGTGGGACACGGTGCTCGCGGGGTTCGACCGGGCCTACGAACAGGCCGGTGAACAGCGGCGGGCCGCTCGTCCTGGGCGCGAGACCGCGTAGTTCGAGCCGGGAGGGGCTGTGGCGCTCACCCCCTGTTCGCGCCACAGCCGTCTCTGCCAGTCACGACCGGCAGGCCCCAGAAACGGCCTGGTCAGTGTGCGACCGCCGATCTGCCTGCCGTCGGTCCGCAGTATGACGCGGTCGCCGCCTCCAGCCTGCCCCCCACAGGTGGTGGCGGCGACCGCGGGCCCGGTCAGGCGCAGGCGGCCGTGATCTTGCTGGTGAAGCCGTTGGCCTTGCTGCTGAACTCGGTCACGGCGGCCAGGTCTCCGCCCTTCATGGCGGCGAAGCCGTCGGCGAGGTCGTTCAGCGCGGCGGCGACGTCGCCGTCGTACTTGCCGGCCAGCTCCTTCGTCTTGGTGGCCGCGGTCTCCGAGGCCGTGCCGATGGCGTCGGGGTTACCGATCGCTGAGCTCCACTCGGTGACGATCTTGGTGGCCTCGCCGGCCGCGGTGTTGCAGTCAACGGCCTGCCCGATCGCACCACAGGCGGTGGTGAGGCCGGCAAGAGTCAGCGTCGCGGCCACGACGGCCAGGCGACGACGAGGGGGTTTCATGTTCCGTGCCCTTCGTAGGTTTAGCGAACGAAGGGAACATTATGGGCCCAAACTTGACTGTCACTTGCACCCCACTAGCACCAGAGGCATCAAGTGGGCGTAAAGCCGTGCAGCAGGACCTGCACGATCTCCGCCGGTTCGGGCAGCGGAAGATCCAGGAGCCCCCGGTAGGAGACGAGTCCGGTGAACATGTCCGTGAGCATCCACAGGTCGGCGTTCGGCGGCAGTTCGCCGCGCTCGATCGCGCGCTCGTACACGACCCATGAGCGCTCCATGCGGGTGCGCATCCCCGTACGGATGATCTCGGCCACCGCTGGGTCGCGGCCGGCCTCGCCGTAGATCTGCTTGGCCATGCGGGCGACGCCGGGTTGGTGCCAGAGGGTGAGCGTGTCGGAGACCACCACGCCCAGGTCGCCGGCCAGCGAGCCGGTGTCGGGGATGGCGACGTGCGTGTTCATCAGGCCGGTGATGGTTTCGAGCAGCATGTCGCGCTTGGTGGCGTAGCGCCGGAACACGCTCGCCCGGCCCACGCCCGCCGCCGCGGCGACGTCGTCCATGGTGAAGTCGAACCCCCGGGCGAGCACCAGCTCGGTCGCGGCCTGCCGGATGCGGTGGTCCACGGTCGGGTCGGGCTTGCGGCCGCGCGCAGACATTGTGATACTCCTAGTATCCGATATCGAGAGTCTCAGTCTCAGGGAACGCTATGAGAGTAATCATCGTCGGTGCGGGCGTCGCGGGGCTCGCCCTGGCCCGTGCCGTGCTCGCCGCGGGCCACGACGCCGAGGTGTACGAGGAGGCCCCCGAGCTGCGTACGGCCGGCGGCTCCGTCACCCTCTGGCCCGGCAGCACGGCGATTCTCCAGGAGCTCAGGGCCGACTACACCGGCATCGGGCGGCGGCTGGAGACCATGGAGTCGTGGGCCACGGACGGGCGGCGCCTGCTGACCGTGGACCTGACGGTGGCCGAGCGCCGCTTCGGCCATCCGGTCGTGCACGTGGCCCGGAGCGAGCTGGTCGGGCTGCTCGCCGAGGGCGTGCCGGTGACGTACGGCGCGCGGGCCGAGCGGGTGGTGCCGGAGCGGGCCGAGGTGCACCTGGCCGACGGCCGTACGGTGCGCGGCGACGTGCTGGTGGGCGCCGACGGCCGCCGTTCCGTGGTGCGTGCGGCGCTGTGGGGCGACGACCGGGCGCGGCTGAGGCCCTGGGTCACCTGGCAGGGGTTCACCACCGAGCCCACGGCGCTGACCGAGGCGGGCAGGGCGGTGATGATCGCCGGTGGGCGGGGCCTGTGCGGGCTGATGCCGGCGGGCGAGGGGCGGCTGCTCTGGTGGTTCGACGTCAGGGCGGCCCCTGGCGGGCCGTTCTGGGCCGACGACCCGCGGGTGGCCGAGCGGCTGCGCGAGCGGTTCGGCGGTTGGGCGGACCCGGTGCCCGCCGTCCTCGGCTCGCTCTCCGACCTCGACTTCTTCCCCCACCATCGCCAGCCCATCCCCGGCGTCTGGGGCAAGGGGCCGACCACGCTGGCCGGCGACGCCGCGCACACCATGCCGCCCACCATGGCCCAGGGCGCCAACCAGGCCCTGGAGGACGCCTGGCTGCTCAGCCGCTCGCTCGGCGACCTGCGCGCGTACGAGCGGGCCAGGTCGAAGGTGGCGCGCAGGCCGGCCAGGCTGGCCGGGACGGCGCTCACCGACATGCAGCGGTCGTTCGTCGGGCTGCTGCCCGACGGGCCGGTGACCAGGATGTACACGGCCATGCTGCGCAGGTACAGCAGCTACCTCTTGACAGCCCTCTGAGCCCGCCCGACGATGTCGCATATAGAGCAACTCGGTGCGTAATACGCAACAAGGGGTGTCGGTTGACCACCACGTCGAGCCTGATCTCCACGCTTCCCGGCCGCGCCTACACCGACCCCGAGATCTTCGCCGAGGAGCAGGCCAAGATCTTCGAGAACCTCTGGTTCTGCGCCGTCAGGGCCGGGGACCTGCCGAAGCCGGGCGCGTTCAGGACCGTGCAGGTGGGCAGGGAGAGCGTGATCGTGGTGCGCGGGCGCGACGACCGGCTGCGGGCCTTCCTCAACGTCTGCCGGCACCGCGGCGCCCGCCTGTGCGCCGAGGAGTCGGGCGAGGTCAGGCGGACGATCAGGTGCGCCTACCACGCCTGGTCGTACGACCTCGACGGCCGCCTGGCCGCCGCCCCCAACCTGGCCAGGATGCCCGACGTCGACCGCGTCGAGTACGGGCTGGTGCCCGTGCACCTGCGCGAATGGCTCGGGTACGCCTGGGTGTGCCTGGCCGCCGAGCCGCCCTCGTTCGAGGAGCACGTCACGTACGCGGCCACCGAGCGGCTCGGCGACCCCGCCGCCATCGAGCGCTACCACGTCGAGGACCTGGCGCTCGGCCGCCGCGTCGTCTACGACGTCAAGGCCAACTGGAAGCTCCTGGTCGAGAACTTCATGGAGTGCTACCACTGCGCCACCATCCACCCGGAGCTGACGGCGGTGCTGCCGGAGTTCGCCGGGGGTTACGCGGCGCAGTACTACGTCGGCCACGGCGCGGAGTTCGCCGAGCGGGCCGAGGGGTTCACGGTGGACGGCAGCCCCGGCTTCGGCAGGCTGCCCGACGTGTCACAGGACCAGGACCGCCGCTACTACGCGATCACGGTCAAGCCCCAGGTGTTCGTCAACCTGGTGCCCGACCACGTGATCCTGCACCGGATGTTCCCGATGGCCGCCGACCGGACCGTGGTGGAGTGCGACTGGCTCTACCACCCCGGCGTGGTGGAGTCGGGGGCCGACCTGTCGCTGTCGGTCGAGTTGTTCCACCGGGTCAACGAGCAGGACTTCGACGCCTGTGAGCGCACCCAGCCCGGCATGTCGTCACGGGCGTACCGGGAGGGCGGCGTGCTGGTGCCCAGCGAGCACCACATCGCGCTCTTTCATCAGTGGGTGAACCAGCGCTTGCGCGGGTAGCGCACGGTGAGCCCGCCGTACTTCGCCCGGCCGCTGATCACCAGGCAGAGGGCGCCTGGGCGGGGTCTGCTCGGCACGTCCGAGGTCTTCGTGGCGCCCCAGTCGCTGTGGAAGCCGTCCACGTTCGCCACCGCGCCCTCGGGCAGGATGATCTTGGCGGAGCCGTAGGCGAGGTCCAGCTCGACGTCGACGACCGGGTGGGTGATGACGGCCTCGGAGAAGTCGAGCTCGACGCTGCCGTACTTGGAGGACACCCGCAGGCGGCGGGGGACCGCCCAGTCGCCTGAGCGCTTGAGGTTGCCGTTCTTCGGCTCCAGCTCGACCAGCTCGCCGACCCGTGGCTCGGCCGCGGGCAGGTCGCTGATCAGCTCCAGCAGGTCGCCGTACGTCTTCGCGGTGAAGGCCAGTTCGAGCCGGTCCTCGAGCTCCGGCTGCGTGAGGCGGCCCTCGGTGAAGGCGTGCTGCAACTGCTGCGCGGTGCGCTCCCGGTCCTCGTCGGACACCCGCATCTGCAATTCCGACATGTCATGAGCATAGGTTCACGGCGCTCAGAACGGGAGCCGTCGGCCGGAAGGGGTGCGCAGATCGAGGGGGAGCTGCCGGGGTCCCGGCAAGGGGCGGCGGATGACCTGGACTCTTTTCACAATCCTTTACATACCCAGCAGATTGCCCGTGAATTCATCGGCCTTGGGTACCGTGAGTGCTGTGTTGGCGGACCCGTTCGCGCATCCGGCGCTCTTCTACCGGGGTGACCGGGAATACACGGCTGCCACCACGGCCTTCGTCCGCGACGGGCTGGCCGCCGGCGACCCGGTCGCGGTCGCCGTCCCCGGCCCGCGTCTCGCGCTGATCGCCGCCGCGCTCGGCGCCGACGCCGGCGACGTGCTCATGCTCGACATGATCGAGGCCGGGCGCAATCCCGGGCGCCTCATCCCCGCCGTGCTGCGGGCCTTCGCCGACCGGCATCCAGACCGCCACGTGCGCATCGTGGGCGAGCCCGCCTGGCCGGGGCACACGGCCGCGGAACACGCGGCGTGCGCCCAGCACGAGGCGCTGATCAACCTGTCGTTCACGGGGCGGCGGGCCACGATCCTGTGCCCGTACGACGTGGCCGGGCTGGGCGCCGACGTCATCGCCGACGCGGCGCGCACCCACCCCGTGCTGCGCGACGCCTCGGGGGAGTGGCGAAGCGCCGACTACGCGCCCGAGCAGGTGGTCGACGAGCACAACCGGCCGTTCGGGGAGCCGTGGAAGTACGTGTTGCTGTCCTTCGACCACACCAACCTGCCCGCGGCGCGGGCTCTGGCCGCCCAAGAGGCCGCCGCGATGGGGTTCGCGGGCGACCGGCTCGACGACATCCGGCTGGTGGTGGCCGAGCTGGGCGCCAACAGCCTCGACCACGGCGGCGGCTGGGGCAGGCTCAGGGTGTGGACCGAGGACGGCCGGCTGGTGTGCGAGGTCAGCGACGCGGGCCACATCACCGACCCGCTGGCGGGCCGCAGGCCGGCCGACCCGCGCCACCCGGGCTCGCGCGGCCTGCTGATCGTCAACCTGCTGAGCGACCTCGTACGCGTGCACACCCGGGTCGGCGCGACCTCGACCCGCGTCTACTTCGACCCTGCCGTCGGCCCTGCTTCCGCCCCTCCCTTCGGCCCCGCTTCCGGCCCCGCCGGGCCCGCCGCCTGAGCGGTCAGCGCTCGATGTCGGCCATGACGGCGTAGCGGTCGCCGCGTACGGCGTCCACGGGAACGGCCTTCACCAGCGCGTCGAGCTGCTCGGGCGTCAGCGTGACGTCCGCCGCGGCGGCGTTCTCCTCCAGGTACGCCAGCCGCTTGGTGCCCGGGATGGGCACGACGTCCTCGCCCTGGGCCAGCAGCCAGGCCAGGGAGATCTGGGCCGTGGTCAGCCCGGCCGCGTCGGCGACCTTCTTCACCTCGGCCGCCAGCGCCCTGTTGTGCTCGGCGTTCTCACCGGTGTTGCGCGGCATGCGCCGCCGGAAGTCGTCGGCGGACAGCTCGTCGGCGCTGGGCATCGCGGCCGACAGCAGACCGCGGCTGATCGGCGAGTACGCCACCAGCCCGACCCCCAGCTCCCAGGCCGTGGGCCGGATCTCCGTCTCCAGGCCCCTGGTGAACAGCGAGTATTCGCTCTGCAGGGCCGCGATCGGGTGCACGGCGACGGCTCTGCGCAGGGTGTCGGCGCTCACCTCCGACAGCCCCAGGTGGCCCACCTTGCCCTGCTCGACCAGCTCGGCCATGGCCCCGACCGACTCCTCGACGGGCACGTCGGGGTTGCGGCGGTGCATGTAGTAGAGGTCGATGTGGTCGACGCCGAGGCGGCGCAGCGAGGCGTCGCACGCGGCCCTGATGTACTCGGGGCTGTTGTCGATCGAGCGGCCGCCGCTCTCGTCGCGCCTGATGCCGAACTTGGTGGCCAGCACCACCTCGCCGCGCCGGTCCTTGATGGCCCGGCCGACCAGCTCCTCGTTGGCCCCGCTGCCGTACATGTCGGCGGTGTCCAGGAAGTTCAGGCCGAGGTCGAGCGCGCGGTGGATGACGGCGACGGACTCCCGCTCGTCGCCCCGGCCGTAGAACTCGGACATCCCCATGCAGCCGAGCCCGAGTGCCGAGACGCGCAGGCCGTTGAGGCCGAGGGTGCGCCTGTTCATTCCATCCCCCCGTAAGAGTCGATCTTCTGATCCAGCACCTTCAGGTCCTGGGTGAGCTCCGCGATCCTGGCCCGTACGCGCTCCCTGTGCAGCTCCAGCATCTCCTTGCGCTCGCCGGAGGTGTTGCGGCCCATGCGCCGCAGCTCGGCGTACCGGCACATGTCGGCGATCGGCATGCCCGTCGTGCGCAGTTTGGTGAGGAAGTCCAGCCAGACGAGGTCGGCCTCCGCGTAGTCGCGGTGCCCGCTGCTGTTGCGGCCGACCGAGTGGATGAGCCCGATACGCTCGTAATAGCGCAGCGTGTGAGCGCTCAGCCCCGAGCGCGCCGCGGCCTCCTGGATCGTCATGCCTCCAGGGTGGCCCTTAGAGCGCACTCGAAGTCAAATCGGGTGCCATCGGGTACGGCCCACTGCCCCCACCCTGAGGGGGCAGGCCCTACCCAGGGTCACGTATGAGCAGGTCGGCGGCCCTCCCCAGGGGTCGATCCGACCAAGGTATTAAGGGATCGTTCAGGGCCGCTTCGGGCCGATCTCCGATGTCGGCGAAGCCCGCGTTCCACGAGCTTTGAGGCATGAAGGGATTGCTCGTCAGCGGGTTCGCGGCCATCGGCGCGGGAAGCGGCGCCATGCTCACCTTGCACGCCGGGTCGGACCTCGATCCGATGCACAGCGTGATCAGCGAGTACGTCTGGCAGTCGGCCGGTTGGCTGCTGCCCGCCTCGCTCACCCTGTTCGCCGTGGGCTCCGCGCTCATCGCCGAGGCGCTGCGCCGCGCCGGGATGAGCCGCTGGATCGTCGCGCTGCTGGTGGCGTGGGGGGCGAGCATGTTCATGATCGGGGCCTTCCCGACCGACCGGCCGGGGGTGCCGCTGTCGCTGTCGGGAGGCATCCACCGCTACGCCGCGTTCGCCGCGTTCCTGGCGATGCCGGTGGCGGGGCTGCTGCTGGCCAGGGCCAGGATCCGGTACGCCAGGGCCGTGCGCGTGCTGAGCGGGGTGGCCGTGGGGGCGCTGCTGCTGGTCGTGATCCCGTACGTGGTGCGCATGTTCGGCATCCCGCTGTCCAACGACGACATCCCGGCGGGCCTGACCCAGCGGGTCGTGGTGGTCACCGAGCTGGGCGTGCTGGCGCTGGCCGGGCTGTCGATGCTCAGACCGGCGGCCAGGCGGGGCGTGTCGCCCATCATGGCCTGACGGCCGTCAGGCGTGAAGTCCGCCGCAGGGGAAAGAGGGAGGGCCCCGAACTCTTGAGGAAGTGGCGACATGACGATTCTGATCGCTTACGACGGGTCCGACGACGCCAAGACCGCCATCGCCTTCGCGGGCGAGATGTTCCGCGGTGCGGAGGCGGTCGTGCTGACGGTGTGGGAACGGCTGGCGATGACCTCGGCCAGGGCCACGGCGGGATTCCTGGTGGCCCTCGACCAGACCGGCGCCGAGGACGAGGCACTCGCGGAGGCGATGCGGGAGCTGGCCCAGCGCGGCGCCGAGTTGGCCCGCGCGGCCGGACTGGACGCGAGCCCGCGCTGCGACGTGGACTCCGTGGCCGTCTGGTCGACCATCGTGGACGTGGCCGACGAACTGGACGCCAAGCTCATCGTGACCGGCACCAGAGGGCTGGGCGGGGTGCGTTCGCTGCTGCTCGGCAGCACGTCGGACCGGGTGCTGCACCACGCGCACCGCCCGGTGCTGGTGGTCCCGGGGCCGGGCAGGAACGACTGAACGTTCACCCCCCGTTGCCGCGGGCTGTCGGTGGGATGCGGCAGAGTGGGTGCCTCCTGATGAGGACGTGAAGGAGGCGGGCACGTTGCGGGAAGGGCTGGCGCGGCGGCTCGGCACCGGCGACGCGGTGGTCGTGGGCCTGAGCGCGATGATCGGCGCGGGGGTGTTCGCCGCGTTCGCGCCCGCCGCCGCGGTCGCCGGCCCGTGGCTGCTGGTCTCGCTCGCCCTCGCCGCCGTGGTGGCCTACTGCAACGCCACCTCCTCGGCCCGGCTGGCGGCCCTCTACCCCGAGTCCGGCGGCACCTACGTCTACGGCAGGCGGCGCCTCGGCCCGCTGTGGGGCTATCTGGCGGGCTGGGGCTTCACGGTCGGCAAGACCGCGTCCTGCGCGGCCATGGCGCTCACGTTCGGCGCGTACGCGCTGCCCGGTCTCGAACGCCCGCTGGCCGTCCTCGCGGTGGCCGCGCTGACCGTGCTCAACCTGTTCGGCGTGCAGCGCTCGGCGGGCGTGGCCCGGGTGCTCGTGGCGTTCGTCCTGGCCGTGCTCGTCGCCGTCATCGCGGCCGGGTTGTTCGGCGACGACGTGGTCACGTTCGGCTGGTTCGCCAACATGCCCGCACCCACGATCGACGTCTGGGGCGTGTCGCAGGGGGCCGGGCTGCTGTTCTTCGCCTTCGCCGGATACGCCAGGATCGCCACCCTCGGCGAGGAGGTGCGCGATCCCGCCCGCACCATCCCCCGCGCGGTCGGGATCGCGCTCGGCATCACGCTGGCCGTCTACACGCTGGTCGCGGTGGCCGCGCTGCGCACGCTGAAGCCGGAGCTGCTCGCCGCCTCCCAGGCGCCGCTGGCCGACCTGGTGCGGGAGGCGGGGTTCGGCTGGCTGGCGCCCGTGGTGGGCGTGGGGGCCGCCGTGGCGGCGCTGGGCGCGCTGCTGGCGCTGCTGCTGGGCGTCTCGCGTACGGTGCTGGCCATGGCCCGCGAGCGCGACCTGCCGGGCGCCCTGGCCGCCGTCGACCCGGTGCGCCAGGCGCCGAGACGGGCGGAGCTGGCGGTGGGCGCCGCGGTGATCGTGCTGCTGCTGGTGGCCGACCTGCGCGGGGCGATCGGGTTCTCCTCGTTCGGCGTGCTGGTCTACTACGCGATCGCCAACGCGAGCGCGCTCACGCTCGGCCGCGACGAGGGCGCGCCGCCCCGCGCCGTCCCGGTGGTGGGGCTGGTGCTGTGCCTGGTGCTGGCGGCGACGCTGCCGCTGGTGTCGGTGCTGGCCGGGCTGGCGGTGTTCGCGGCCGGGCTGGTGATCTACCTGGCGCGGCGGAGTGTACGCTGAGGGCATGACGACGTGCGCGGCGATGATGGCCCCCTAGGGGGTTTCGTCGGCACGTCCACGCTGAGGCCCTGCTAGCCGGGGCCTCTTGTCGTGTCCGGGGCCCCTTGGGAGGCACCCGATGTACATCACCACGACCATCCCCTACGTCAACGCCCGGCCCCATCTCGGCCACGCGCTGGAGCTCGTTCAGGCCGACGTGCTGGCCAGGCACCATCGGCGCCTGGGCGAGCCCGTACGGTTCCAGACGGGCACCGACGACAACTCGCTGAAGAACGTGCTGGCCGCCGAGGCGGAGGGCGTACCGGTGCGGGAGCTGGTGGACAGGAACGCGGCCGCGTTCGAAGGGCTGCGCGGGACGCTGGACCTGTCCTTCGACTCCTTCATCAGGACCAGCGCGCACCACGGGCACAGGG
The DNA here is from genome assembly GCF_039536965.1 of Nonomuraea antimicrobica. Classification (NCBI taxonomy): domain Bacteria; kingdom Bacillati; phylum Actinomycetota; class Actinomycetes; order Streptosporangiales; family Streptosporangiaceae; genus Nonomuraea; species Nonomuraea antimicrobica. The sequence goes on from NZ_BAAAZP010000067.1 coordinate 102,975, forward strand.
CCGGTGTGGCGGAGATCTGGCGGGCCACCGCGCACGACCTCTACCAGCGCCACTACGAGGGGCTCTACTGCGTGGGCTGCGAGCAGTTCTACCCGCAGGGGCCGTGTCCCGACGGGCACGAGCAGCCGCTCCAGCGGGTGTCGGAGGAGAACTGGTTCTTCCGGCTGTCCCGCTACCAGGACGCCCTGCTCGACCTGATCGGGAGCGGACGGCTCAGGATCGAGCCGGTGGCGCGGCGTAACGAGGTGCTGGCGTTCGTCGAGGCGGGGCTGGCGGACATCAGCGTCTCCCGGTCCGCCGCCCGCGTCAAGGGCTGGGGGATCCCCGTGCCGGGCGATCCCGGCCAGGTGGTCTACGTGTGGTGGGACGCCCTGGCCAACTACGTCACCGCGCTCGACGGCGGCGGTGCCTACGAACGCTGGTGGGTGCGCGAGCCGCGCAAGGTCCATCTCATGGGCAAGGGGGTGATCCGGTTTCACGCGGTGTACTGGCCGGCGATGTTGCTGTCCGCGGGCCGGCCGCTGCCCACGGACATCTTCGTGCACGACTACCTCACCGCCGGCGGCCGCAAGCTCAGCAAGTCGTCCGGCGACCCGGCCGATCCGGTGGCGCTCGTGGCCGCGTACGGAGTGGACGCCGTGCGCTGGTGGCTGCTGCGCGAGGTGCCGCGTGTGGGCGACGCCGACTTCACCGAGGCGCGGCTGGCCGCCAGGGCCGACGAGGACCTGGCGAACGGCCTGGGCAACCTGGTCAACCGGGTCGCCACCATGGTCTGCCGCTTCCTGGACGGCCACGTGCCACCTGCGGGGGAGGTCCTGGCGGAGACGTCGGTGGGCGGGCGGGTGAGCGAGGCCCTGGACGACTTCGACTTCAGGCGGGCGGCGCTGGCCGTCTGGACGATCGTGGCGGACGCCAACAGGTACGTCGAGCGCACCCATCCCTGGCAGCAGTCGCGCGCCGGTCAGGAGGCGTCGCTGGGGACGCTGGTGCACGCGTGCCGGGCGCTCGCCGTGGAACTGGAGCCGTTCCTGCCGGGGGCGGCGGCGCGGGTGGCCGCGGCGGTGTCCGGTGAGCGCCTGTCCAGCCCGAAGCCGCTGTTCCCGCGGCAGGCCAGACGGGCGTGAGAGGGCCTGGGCGTGGCGTGCCCGACGGGATCGGCGTTTCCGCGGTGTCGCGGTTGACGGTGGTCGCGTGGCGGCCTACGGTGGCGCCACACCGACCAGCCGGTATGGAGGCGCGCATGCCCACCGTCGAAACCCTTCGCGGCCCCGTGGACGTCGGAGAGCTGGGGCAGACGTTGATGCACGAGCACGTGTTCGTCGTGGCCACCGAGCACCTGGACAACTACGGCAAGGGCGCCTGGTGGGACGAGGAGCACCGGGTGGCGGACGCCGTCACCAAGCTCAACGCGGTGGCCGCGAAGGGCGTGCGGACGATCGTCGACCCGACGGTGTGGGGGCTGGGCCGCTACATCCCGCGGGTCCAGCGCATCGCCGAGCAGGTGCCCGGCCTGCACATCATCGCCGCCACCGGCATCTACTCCTACGAGGAGCTGCCCCACCAGTACGAGCACCGCGGCCCCGGCCTGATCTTCGACTGCCCGGACCCGATGATCGACGACTTCGTCCGCGACCTGACCGAGGGCATCGCCGACACCGGCGTGAAGGCGGCCTTCCTCAAATGCGTGGTCGAGGCCAAGGGGCTCACGCCCGGCGTCGAGCGCATCTGCCGGGCCGTGGCGCAGACGCACGTACGCACCGGGGCGCCGATCACCGTCCACACCAACTCCTTCGCCCAGAGCGGGCTGATCGCGCTCGACCTGTTCGCCAAGGAGGGGGTCGACCTGCGGAAGGTGGTCGTCGGGCACTCGGGCGACAGCAACGACCTCGACTACCTCATGCGCCTGGCCGACACCGGCGCGATACTCGGGATGGACCGGTTCGGTCTCGACGTCTACAACCCGACCGCGCAGCGCGTGGCCACGATCGCGGCGCTCTGCCAGCGGGGATACGCCGACCGCATGGTCCTCAGCCACGACGCCGCGTGCTTCATGGACTATTTCGGCGGCGCCTGGGACGACACTCTCGGTACGCTGGCGCCGAACTGGCGCTACGATCACATTCACGACGACGTCTTGGCCGCACTGCTGGACTCGGGTGTGACCGACGACCAGATTGAGCAGATGCTGGTGTTCAACCCGAAGCGCTACTTCTCGTAAAGTGGGGATCGGGAAAGCGACGCGGGTAGGTGGAGCTGGGTGACTTCGGAGCAGGCCTTGTCGATAAGCCTCGGACTCCAGGGCCCCTGCGTCATCGCACGGCTCACGGGGGATTTCGACTTCGGCTCCGCGGCGGAGGTCCGCGACCGCGTCACCAAGGCACTCGATCTCGCTCAGCCCCCGCTGCTCGTCATCGACATGGAGGCGGTCAGCGTCTGCGACTCCTCCGGCCTGTCGGTGCTGGTCTACCTGCACAAGGCGGTCACCGCCTCGGGCGGGCGGCTGTTGCTGTCGGGGCTCAACGGCAGGTGCAAGCACCTGTTCGCGATCACCGCGCTCGACAAGTTCTTCGACATCCGCAGCACGGCCGAGCTGGCCATCGCCGAGCTCAACGACGCGGGCGACGCGCCGCCCTTCAACGAATAGTCCTGCGCGGGGTGTCCTGTACGGGCAGGACTGTGCGGGCAGCGAAAAGGGGCCGGCCGGTGGTCGGCTCGGCCCCCTCGGGCTCACGCGGTGACGAGGAGTGCCACCCCGATCAGCACCACGACCGGGACGACCCACATCACGGCCTCCACGGCGAACTCCTTGAGCATCGCGTCAGTCTCCTTCGAAGTGAGGGCGGTGCCATGTCACTGCGCAGTGTAGCCGTCCGCACGGATTGCTCGATCCCGGGTCTCGGACCGTGACCGCCGCCTACAGGGCGTGACCGTCAGATCGTGACCTTCAGATCGTGACCGCGCCGTCGGAGGCGGAGGCGACCGTGGCCGCGTACTTGGTCAGCACCCCTCGTTCGACCACCCGTTCAGGACGCCGCCAGGCGGCCCGGCGCTCGGCCAGTTCGGCCTCCGGCACCAGCAGGTCCAGGGTTCCGGCCGCGCTGTCGATCACCACCGGGTCGCCGTCGCGTACGAGGGCGATGGGCCCGCCCCGGTACGCCTCCGGCGCCACGTGCCCGATCACCAGCCCGTGCGAGACCCCGCTGAACCGGCCGTCGGTGACCAGCGCCACCGAGGTGCCCAGGCCGCGCCCGACCAGGGGCCCGGTGATCGAGAGCATCTCGCGCATGCCGGGGCCGCCCGCCGGGCCCTCGTACCGGACCACGATGACGTCGCCGGGCACGATCCGGCCCTCCTGGATGGCGGCGTAGCAGGCGTTCTCCGAGTCGAAGACCCGGGCGGGGCCTTCGTGGCGGAAGTCGTCCTTGCCGCCCAGTTTGAGCACGCAGCCGTCGGGCGCGAGCGAGCCGCGCAGGACGGCCAGCGCGCCGCGCCGCTTGAACGGCGCCGCCGCGCTCGCCACGACCCGCTGGCCCGGGGTCTCCCTGGCCTGCGCCGCCACCTCGGCCAGCGTGCGGCCGTCCACCAGCGTGACGTTCTCGCGCAGCAGGCCCGCCTCCAGCAGGCGGCGCACCACCAGCGAGGTGCCGCCCGCCCGCCACAGGTCGAGCGCCGTGTGCTCGCCGCCGCTGGGCTTGAGTCCCGTGATGATCGGGACCTCGCGGCAGACCTCGCCGATCCGGTCGATCGCCAGCGGCAGCCCCGCCTCGCGGGCGATGGCCAGCAGGTGCAGGACCGCGTTCGTGGAGCCGCCCATGGCGGCCACCGACACGATCGCGTTGTGCAGCGCGTCCGAGGTGAGCACGCGCGAGGGGCGGGCGTCGCGCGCCAGCGCCTCCATGGCGATCTCCCCGACCCGGCGGGCCGCCGCGCCCTTCTCCCCGGCCACCGCCGGGATGTCGCCTGCCCCGAACGGCGCCAGGCCGAGGAAGTCGGCGACGGCGGCCATGGTGTTGGCGGTGTACTGGGCGGCACAGGTGCCCGCCCCGGGACAGGCGTGCCTGGCCAGGTCGTCGAGGTCGGCCTGGTCCATCCGGCCGACCTCGCGCTCGCCGAGCGCCTCCCACATGTCCTGGATGGTCACGTCGCGCCCCCGCCAGCGGCCGGGCATCATGCTGCCGCTGTAGAGGACGACCGACGGCACGTCCAGGCGGGCCAGCGCCATGATCGCGGCGGGAACGGTCTTGTCGCAGCCCACGATGGCCACCAGCGCGTCGAACCCGTGCGCCCGCCCCATCAGCTCGATCGAGTCGGCGATGACCTCCCGGCTGACCAGCGACGCGCGCATGCCCGGGGTGTGCATGGTGAGGTTGTCGGAGACCGCGACGGTGTTGAACTCCATCGGCAGACCGCCCGCCGCGCGCACCCCGTCGGCCACCTGGGCGGCCAGCTCGCGGTGGGTCAGGTTGCACGGCATGGTGCCGGTCCAGGTGGAGGCGATGCCCACCACGGGGCGGCGCAGTTCCTCGTCCGTCACGCCCATGGCGTACAGGTGGGAGCGGGCCGGTGCGCGGTCGGGATCGTCGGCGATGCTCACGGGGCTACCTCCGAGGTACGGTTCGCGGCACCTCAATGATCCCTCGCCCGGTTCCGCGCGAGGCTCTCCCTACTGCTCGCGCAGGCCCCACGGCGAGCCGTACTCGACGAGGAGGTCCAGGAACGGGCGCGGCTCGAACGCCTCGGGCCCCAGCACGCCCGCGCCCCTCCAAACCCCGCCCGCCAGCAGCTCCAGGGCGACCACCGGGTTGACCGCGGTCTGCCAGACGACGGCCTGGGAGCCGTACTCGCGCATCGACCACTGGTTGTCCACCACGTGGTAGAGGTACACCTCGCGCGCCCGTCCGTCCTTGACGCCCTTGACCCAGGTGCCGGCGCAGGTCTTGCCGTGCATGCGCTCGCCCAGCTCGGCCGGGTCGGGCAGCACGGCGGCGACCACGTCGCGCGGCGACACCCTGGCCGTGCCCCGGTCTGTCCTGACCGCGACCGGCTCGGTACGGTCCACACCCAGCGCGTGCAGCGTCTTGAGGGTGCCGATGAACTCCTCGCCCAGGCCGTACTTGAACGTCACCCGCTGGGCCGGGATCCACCGGGGCACCAGGACGACCTCCTCGTGCTCGACGTTCACGCACTCCACGGGGCCGATCCCGTCGGGGAAGTCGAAGACCTCGGGCTCGCTGAACGGCTCGGTGGTGAACCAGCCGCGGTCCTTCTCGTAGATCAGCGGCGGGTTGAGGCACTCCTCGATCGTGGTCCAGATGGAGAAGGAGGGGGCGAAGTCGTAGCCCTCGACGGTCAGGTTGCCGCCGTCCCTGATGCCGATCTCCTCGATCTCGTCGAACAGCTCGTCGGCGGCGTAGCGGGCGAAGACGTCGGCCAGGCCGGGCTCGACGCCCATTCCTACCAGCGCCAGCCTGCCCTTCGCGGCCCACTCGGGCGCGCGGGCGAACTGCTCGTCGCCCAGCATGACCCCCACCTCCTCGTACGGGCGGTCGGGGTGCGGCCTGGACATCGACATGGCCATGTCGAGGTAGTCCGCCCCGGCGGCCAGCGCCGCCTCGAACAGCGGCAGCACGAAGCGCGGGTCGGTGGCGTTGAGCAGGACGTCGCAGCGGTGCTCGGCCAGCAGCGCGGTGACGGCGTTCACGTCGGCGGCGTCGATCCTGGCCGGGGTGAACCTGGTGGCCTCCTGGCCCAGGGCGGCGACGGCCGCCTTGGCGCGGGGGAGGTCGTAGTCGGCGACCACCATGTGGTCGAAGAACGGGCGGCGGGCGGCGATCCGGGTGATGGCGGTTCCCACGCCGCCGGCTCCCACGAGAAGGATACGCATGACGATAGATCCCCTTTGAAAGCTTTTGGGGGGTGTGTCGTTCATCAAACGCTTGTAGGGTCGTCAACGTCAATGGTGTTGGCGTAAGGAGCGCTGGTGGCCAAGCGGGTGGTGCCGGAGGCGGGGCGCAGGCGGCGGCGTCCCACCAAGCAGGGACAGGTGCTGTCGCACGGGCTCATCGTGGAGACGGCGCTGCGGATGCTGCGCGAGCACGGGGCCGCCGGGCTGACCGCCCGCCGCCTGGGCCTGGCGCTCGGGGCCGACGCCAGCACGATCTACCGCTACTTTCGTGGCATGGACGACCTCATCCTCGCGATCGCCGACGAACTGGTCGGCCACGCGATGGCCGACTGGCGGCCCACCGGCGACTGGCGGGCCGACCTGCGTGAGCTGGGGCTGCGCATCCATCATGCGTACCAGGCCCATCCGCAGGCCGCGGTGCTGACCGCCAGCAGGGTCACGGGGCGGCCCAACGAGGTGGCCAGCGACGAGACGATCCTCGGGATCCTGCGCGGGGCCGGGTTCGCGAACCGGGACGCGGTGCGGATCTATCACGCGTTCATCGACCAGAGCCTCGGCTTCGCCATCCTCGACGCCGCCACGCTGGCCCTGCCGACGGCGGCGCGGGAGGCGGACGAGGAGGTGTGGCGCGACACGTACGCGCGGCTGCCGGCGGGCACCCATCCCAACATCGCCGCCACGGCGCCGCTGCTGGTGGCGCGGATGAACGACAGCGCGTACCCGGCGGCCCTCGACATGCTGCTGTCGAGCGCAGCGGCCCAACTCGGAAAGTAACCACCCGCCTTCGGCCCGGCCCGCCTTCGGCCCGGCCCGCCTTCGGCCCGGCCTCCGGCTCGGCTGCCCCAGGGCGCTCCCGGCTGTCCCTCTCCGTCTTCGGGCATTCCCGGCCTTGGGCTCCGACTGGGGGAGGGGCCGAGGCAGGGGTTGGCGAGGAGAATTCAGGGCTCCGGGCTCAGGGCTGGTTCTTCGCGAGGCGTTTGCCGAGTCCGGCCAGTGAGTCGTCGGCCATGAGCGCGGGCAGGCGGGGTGCGTCCGCGTCGATCTGGCGCAGCACGGCGGGCTGGTCGCCGCAGTGGCGGGTCCACGCCCTGACGACCTCCGGCATGGCCGCGACCGCCTCGTCCGACAGGATCGCCTCGCGGGGCAGCCACGAGGTCAGGAACTGTGACACCCGCCCCGGGCTCCACCACAGCGGCCGGTCCCCGACGAACTCGGCCAGCTTCTCGAACGCCTCCCGCGCCCCCGGCAGGTCGGGGACCGCCTGGAAGGCCACCACGGTGTCGTCGGAGGCACCGCGTACGGGACCGGGCACGGACAGCGCACGGGCGACCGCCAGCGGGCGGACCGCGGGCAGCGTGTCGGCCACGGCCGCCCCCATGATCCGGTCACCCAGCTCGAACGCGTCGAGGACCCGGCCCGCGACCACCCCTGGGTCCGCCTCGCGCAGGCCCAGGTCGTCGAGGAACTTCCGCTCCTCGACCAGCGCGTCCACGGCGAGGCCGCCCTGGGGCTGGTCGATGCCGGTGACGACGATGTGGGGCTCTTTACCGTTGTCGTACCGGAAGGCCAGGACCGCCAGGACCTGCTCGCCGTAGAGGTCGGCCTTGCCGTACCAGGCGCCGTCGCCGGTCACCCGGCCCATCCGCCGTGCCCAGCCGGGCAGGCTCTCGGCCACTCCGCCGCCGGCGGCCGTGAAGGGCCTGTCGTCGCCCGCCGCCTCCGCGGGGCCGTTGACCGCCGCCAAGGCCGCCAGTGCCAGGCGCGCCTCCTGGCCGCCGTCGTCCGCCGCGCGCCGCAGGAACTCCGCCGCCTGCCCCGCCGCCTCCAACTCGGACGTGAGCCGGGCGGCCCAGAGCTCCGTACGCAGTGGGGAACGCCACCGGAGCAGGTCGCGGGCCTGGGTGATCGCCGTGTCGAACGCAGTGCTGCTCACCCTTAGACCGTATCGCCACACCCGCCCCACTCAGCGAAGGAACCGCTCCACGGGACCGGACGCCCCTCCCCAGAAAGACGGCGGCCGTGGTGGGAGCCCGCGGTCAGCGGTTGTCGCCGCCCAAGCCCGCCTGCGGTCAGCGGTTGTCGCCGCCCAGGCCCGCCTTTCGCAGGGCCTCGGCCATGGCCCCCGTGGGAGCCGGGCGGTCCTGGCGGCGCTGGCCGCCCCGCTGGCCGTCTCCGCGCCCGCGCTGGCCACCGTCACCGTTGCCCCGGCCGCGCCCACCATCGCCGCGCCCATCGCCACGCCCGTCACTGCGCCCGTCACTGCGCCCATCGCCACGGCCACTGCCGCCGCGTCCGCCGTCGCCGCGACCGTCACCCCGTGCGCCGTCGCCGCGGCCGCCCTGGCCGCGGGACTGCTGGCTGTCACGGCGGGCGGTGTCCTGTGGGCGGCCGGGGCCCTTGCGGGAGCCGTCGCCCCGCTGCTGGGCCGCCGTCTCGTCCTCCAGGCGCAGGGTCAGCGAGATGCGCTTGCGCGGGATGTCGACGTCGAGGACCTTCACCCGCACGATGTCACCGGGCTTGACCACGTCGCGCGGATCCTTGACGTAGGTGCGCGACATGGCCGACACGTGCACCAGGCCGTCCTGGTGCACGCCGATGTCGACGAACGCGCCGAACGCCGCCACGTTGGTGACCACGCCCTCCAGGATCATGCCGGACGTGAGGTCGGAGATCTTCTCCACGCCCTCCTTGAAGGTGGCCGTCTTGAAGGCGGGACGCGGGTCGCGCCCAGGCTTCTCCAGCTCGCGCAGGATGTCGGTGACCGTCGGCAGGCCGAACGACTCGTCGGTGAAGTCGTTCGGCTGGAGCGAGCGCAGCGCCGCCGTGTTGCCGATCAGCGTCTTGAGATCGGTCTTGGCGGAGGTCAGGATGCGCCGCACCACCGGATAGGCCTCCGGGTGCACGCTGGACACGTCGAGCGGGTCGTCACCGCCCGGGATGCGCAGGAAGCCCGCACACTGCTCGAACGCCTTGGGCCCGAGCCGGGCCACGCTCTTCAGCGCCGAGCGGGTGCGGAACGGGCCGTTGGCGTCGCGGTGGCGCACGATGCTCTCGGCCAGCGTGGCGCCGATGCCCGACACGCGGGTGAGCAGCGGGGCGGAGGCCGTGTTGACGTCGACGCCCACGGCGTTGACGCAGTCTTCGACGACCGCGTCGAGCGAGCGGGAGAGCTTCGACTCGGCGAGGTCGTGCTGGTATTGGCCGACGCCGATCGACTTCGGGTCGATCTTGACCAGCTCGGCCAGCGGGTCCTGCAACCGGCGGGCGATGGAGACCGCGCCGCGCAGCGACACGTCGAGCTCGGGCAGCTCCTGCGACGCGTAGGGAGAGGCGGAGTAGACCGAGGCGCCCGCCTCCGAGACCACGATCTTGGTGATCGACGGCATGTGCTGGACCAGCTCGGTGGCCAGCTTGTCGGTCTCGCGGGAGGCCGTGCCGTTGCCGATGGCGATCAGCTCGACCCCGTGCCGCTGCGCGAGCGCGCCCAGCGCCGCCAGCGACTGCGCCCACTGCCGCTTGGGCTCGTGGGGGTAGATGGTCGTGGTGTCGACCACCTTGCCGGTGGTGTCGACCACGGCGACCTTCACGCCCGTACGCAGGCCAGGGTCGAGCCCCATCGTCGGCCGCGCCCCGGCCGGAGCGGCGAGCAGCAGGTCGCGCAGGTTGGTCGCGAACACCCGCACCGCCTCGTCCTCGGCCGCCTGCCACAGCCGCATGCGCAGGTCGATGCCCAGGTGCACGAGGATGCGGGTGCGCCAGGCCCAGCGGACGGTCTCGCCCAGCCACTTGTCGGCCGGGCGGCCCTGGTCGGAGACGCCGAACCGGGAGGCGATGCGCAGCTCGTAGTCGGGGCTGTCGTCGGGCTCGAGCGTGACGGAGAGGACCTCTTCCTTCTCGCCCCTGAACATGGCCAGGATCCGGTGGGAGGGCAGCTTCGTGAACGGCTCGCCGAACTCGAAGTAGTCGGAGAACTTGGCCCCCTCCTCCTCCTTGCCCTCGCGCACCTGCGACACCAGACGGCCGTGGCTCCAGAGCTGCTCGCGCAGGCCGCCGATGAGGTCGGCGTCTTCGGCGAAGCGCTCGATGAGGATCGCCCTGGCCCCTTCGAGCGCCGCGCCCGCGTCGGCCACGCCCTCGGTGACGAAGCCCTCGGCGGTGGCGGACGGGTCGAGCGTGGGGTCGGCGAGCAGCCGATCGGCCAGCGGCTCGAGGCCCAGCTCGCGGGCGATCTGCGCCTTGGTGCGCCGCTTGGGCTTGTAGGGCAGGTAGATGTCCTCGAGCCTGGCCTTGGTCTCGGCCGCCATGATCTGCTCGCGCAGCTCGTCGTCGAGCTTGCCCTGGGACTCGATGGACTCCAGGATCGTCGCCCTGCGCTCCTCCAGCTCGCGCAGGTAGCGCAGCCGCTCCTCCAGCGTGCGCAACTGCACGTCGTCGAGGGCGCCGGTGGCCTCTTTGCGGTATCGCGCGATGAACGGCACGGTCGCGCCGCCGTCGAGCAGATCGACGGCCGCCTGCACCTGCCCGTCGCGTACGCCGAGCTCTGCCGCGATCCGCTGGTGAATAGAGAGCACTTGCCTGCCTTTCGATGGTCCCGCCGGTCAATTGTGCAGGACTACGCCGTCTTTCATGACCAGAGTGCGCGCAGGGTGAACGACCACCGCCTCCGCCGGGGCGGTGTGTCGGTCATGCCCAGCACCCTAAACGGCGGCGCCGACGATTTCCGTTGCTCCGCGGCGCCTGTTCCGAACCGAGGCGGGAAGTGAACTCAGACCGTACCCGGAACCCGGCCGGGGAAGAAGCCGGAGCGCGGTCAGATCTCGGCGAGGTGGGAGACGTTGGCCACGTCGGCGGCGTCGGCGCTCGGCCGTCCGGCGAACCAGGCGTCGAGGATCTCGTCGAGCACCACGTCGGAGGTCAGGCGGAGGCTGAGGGCCAGGACGTTGGCGTCGTTCCACTTGCGGGCCCCGTCGGCGGTGTAGGCGTCCAGGCACAGGGCGGCGCGCACGCCGGGCACCTTGTTGGCCGCGATCGACGCGCCCGTGCCGGTCCAGCAGCACACGACCGCCTGGTCGGCGCGGCCCTCGGCGACGTCTTTGGCGGCCAGCTCGGAGGCCCACGCCCAGTCGTCGCGTTCGCCGTCGTTGAGCGCGCCGTGGGTGACGACCTCGTGGCCGCGCCCGCGCAGCTCGGACACGACCCGCTCGGCCACCCCGTCCTTGCTGTCGGCGGCCACCGAAATCCGCATGCGCCCTCCCGGTCTGCTCGGTCCACCCCCACATCTACCACCCGCGTACGCCCGACCGCAGCGGCGTGTGGGGTGGCGTAATGGGCTGGTATGTGCTTGGTTGTGGCGCCATATGAGTCATACGAGTATTGACGAGAACGACATCCCGGCCCTGGCACGGGGATGCGCCGTCCTGGGCACCGGCGGCGGGGGAGACGTGCGTACCGGCTCGCTCGCCGCGATCAGGGCCATCAGGGCGTACGGCCCGGTGCCCCTGGTCGCCCTCGGCGACCTGCCGGAGGACGCCCTGGTCGTGCCGCTGTCCGGCATCGGGGCCCCGACCGTCAGCCACGAGATGATCCACGGCGAGGACGAGCCCAAGCGCATCGTCGAGGAGGTCGAACGGATCTTCGGCCGCCCGCCCACCGCGATCATGTCCTCCGAGATCGGCGGCTCGAACGGGATCGCCCCCGTCGCCTGGGCCGCCCAGCTCGGGGTGCCGCTGCTCGACGCCGACGGCATGGGACGGGCCTTCCCCGAGGTCCAGATGGTCTCCATGTACGTGGCGGGGCTCCCCACCGAACTCGTGATCATGTCCGACGTCGCCGGAAACGTGGTCACCATCCGCCCGGTCGACGGGTTGTGGTCCGAGCGCCTGGCCCGCGCGGTCTGCGTGGCCGCGGGCTCGCACGCGCTCATGGCCGACTACGTCCTCACCGCAGGGCGGGCCAGGGGCGCGGTCATCGAGGGCACGGTCACGCGCGCCCTGGACGTCGGCCGGGCCACGGAGGGCGCCGCCGACCCGCTCCGCGCACTCCAGGACCGCCTCGGGGCCGCCAGGCTGGTCACCGGCAAGCTGACCGACGTGGAACGGCGTACGACGGGCGGGTTCGTCCGCGGCACGGCCACGATCGAGGGCACCGGCGCCGACCGCGGCCGCCGCCTCACGCTGGAGCTGCAGAACGAGAACCTGGTCGCGATCGAGGACGGCCGGGTCCGCGCCATGGTCCCCGACCTCATCACCGTCGTGGACACCGAGACCGCCGCCGCGATCCAGACCGAGGCGCTCAGGTACGGCCAGCGCGTCACGGTGCTCGCCTGGCCCTGCGACCCGCTCTGGCGCACCCCCAAGGGCCTGGAGACGGCCGGTCCGAGGGCGTTCGGATACGACCTGGACTATGTCCGCGTGGAGGACCTGGTGACGCATGCCTGACCTCGGCAAAGGCCCTGACCATCCGATCACCCACGACCTGCGCGTCGGGATCGACGTGGGCGGCACCAACACCGACGCCGTGGTACTCGACGCGGACGGCCGGGTGATCGCCAAGGCCAAGCGCCCGACCACCCCCGAGGTGACCGACGGCCTGCGGGCCGCCCTGGACGCCGTGCTCGCCCAGGTGGAGCGGCGCGGCGACGTCACCCGCGTCATGCTCGGCACCACGCACGCCACGAACGCCATCCTGGAGCGGCGCGGCCTCGGCCGGGTGGCCGTGCTGCGGCTCGGCGCCCCCGCCACCACCGCCGTGCCCCCGCTGTCCGACTGGCCCGATGACCTGCGCAAGGCCGTCTCGGCGGGCGAGGCGATCGTGCCCGGCGGCCACTACGTGGACGGCCGCGAGATCAGCCCGCTCGACCTGGACGCCGTCCGCCGCTTCCTCGACGGCGTAAGAGCCGACGCCGTGGCGGTGACCAGCGTGTTCAGCCCGGCGGACGACGGCCACGAGCGCCGGGTCGCGGAACTGGCCGGCGCCGAGTACGGCCTGCCCGTCTCGCTGAGCCACGAACTGGGCTCGCTCGGCCTGCTCGAACGCGAGAACGCGACGGTGCTGAACGCCGCACTGTACGGCGTCGCCGCCCACGTCACCGACGCCCTCGTCACGGCGCTGGCCGAACGCGGCATGAGCGCCCGCCCCTACCTCGCGCAGAACGACGGCACGCTCATGACCCTGGAGCACGCGGCCCGGCTGCCGGTCTCCACGATCGGGTCGGGCCCGGCCAACTCCCTGCGCGGGGCCGCGTACCTGTCGGGGGTGGCGGACGCGATCGTGGTGGACGTGGGCGGCACCTCCACCGACCTGGGCGTGCTGGCTGGGGGCTTCCCGAGGGAGTCGGCGGCGGCGGTGGAGATCGGCGGCGTCCTGACCAACTTCCGGATGCCCGACATCCTGGCCATCGCGCTGGGCGGCGGCACCGTGGTGCGCGGCGACGGCGTCGGCCCGGACTCGGTCGGCTACCGGATCACCGAGCAGGCCCTGGTCTTCGGCGGGCCGACGGCGACGATGACGGACGCGGCGGTGGCGGCGGGCCGGGTGCCGCGGGAGGCCGAGGGCTGGCGCGAGCGGCTGCGAGCGGCCATCCTGGCGCACGACGGGCCCACTCCGCAGGAAGCGGGTGACATGTCGGAAAGAATCGCAGACATTCTGGAAAGCGCGGTCGCCCGAGCCGACGAGAAGGTCATCGACGCCGTGGACCGCATGGCGCTCGGCCGGACCGATCGGCCCCTGGTGGCGGTGGGGGGCGGGGCGTTCCTGCTGCCCGACGTCCTCCCCGGCGTGAGCCGGGTGATCCGCCCCGAGCACGCCGAGGTGGCCAACGCCGTGGGGGCCGCCATCGCACTCGCGAGCGGCAGAGTCGATACGATCTTGCCAGCGGGAGAAAGCCGGTCACGGGCGATCGAAGGCGCCAAGGAGGAGGCGCGGGCGCGAGCCGTGGCGGCGGGGGCCGACCCCTCCGCGGTCGACATCGTGGACCTCGTCGAGGTGCCGCTGAGCTATCTCTCCGAGCCCGCCGTGCGGGTGCACGTCAAAGCAGCCGGACCCCTCGCCCGGTGAACATCGAAAGGATCCCCCCACCATGCGCTGGCACAAGCGTCTGCTCGTCGCCGGGGTAGCCGGTGTCCTCGTCCTGACCGCCTCCGCGTGCGCGGGCGGCCAGGTGCGCGGCGCCGGCGGCACACCCAGCCCCCAGGCGAGCGGCGGCACTCCGGCCGCGCAGGCCAACGACCGCACGTTCGTCTACGCGCCGAACCAGGACGTGGTCACCGACTGGGACCCGGCGACCTCCTACTCCAACGAGATCATCGCCCTTTCCAACATCTACGAGGGCCTGACCAGGTACGACTCCGGGACCAAGGAGGCCACGCCGCGCCTGGCCACCGAGTGGACGTCGTCCGACGACGGCAAGGAGTGGACGTTCAAGCTGCGGCAGGGCGTGAAGTTCCACTCCGGCGCCACCATGGACGCCGAGGCCGTCAAGAAGGCCGTCGAGCGCACGATCGAGAAGAAGGGCGGCGCGGCCTACATCTGGGACCCGGTCGACGAGATCGAGGCCGTCGACGCGGGCACGGTGAAGTTCACCCTCAAGTACGCCGCCCCGCTCGACCTGGTCGCCTCCTCCGGCTACGCCGCCTGGATCTACGACGTGGACGCCGTCGACACCGACGGGAAGAAGACCGCGGGCACCGGGCCGTACACGGTCGACTCCTGGCAGAAGGGCAAGGAGACCGAGCTGACGCTGAAGGCGTTCGAGGGCTACTGGGGCGGCTGGAAGCCGGAGCAGTACAAGAAGGTCGCCTTCCGCGTCACGCCCGAGATCACCACCGCCTGGCAGCTCCTGCAGAGCGGCGAGGTGAGCTTCGTCGACCGCCTCAACCCGCAGCTCTTCGCCCAGGCCGGCACCACGGAGACCGTGCAGACCGCGCAGTCGCCGTCGTTCCAGAACCTGCTGGTGCTCTTCAACACCGCCGACGGCCCGGCGAAGGACGTCAAGGTGCGGCAGGCGCTGCAGCTCGCGATCGACTACGACGGCCTGGCGGCGTCGCTGGACGGCGCGGGCAGCAAGGCCAGCGGCCTGGTGCCGCAGGGCCTGCTCGGCCACGCCGCGGGCATGGAGCCCAAGCAGGACCTGGCCAGGGCGCAGGCGCTGCTCGCCGAGGCCGGGTACGGCCCCGACAACCCCGAGCTCAAGCTCAGCCTCACCTACGGCATCGGCGACGAGGACCAGAAGCTGCTGGTCACGTTGCTCAGCTCGGCGCTGAAGCAGCTCAACGTGACGCTCGAGGCCAAGCCCATGAACTGGAGCGCCCAGTGGGACCTGGGCAAGAAGGGGGGCCAGGACATCTTCGTCATGTACTGGTACCCGGACTACCCGGACGCCTACTCCTGGTTCCTCAACGTGTTCAAGAGCGCCGACAAGCCGCAGTTCAACCTCTCCTATCTCGACGACGGCGAGATCGACGCGGCCATCGACAAGCTGCCCGAGCTGACGGCCACCGACAAGCTGGCCGCCAGTCAGCAGTACGCGGAGCTGCAGAACAAGATCATCCAGGAGCAGGCGGCGGTGGCGGTGCCGTACGTGCAGACGTACCAGCGCGCGCTGTCCTCCGACGTCCGGGGATACGCGGACAATCCCGCCTATCCCAACGTGGTCTTCTTCTACGACCTCACGCGCGCCGGCTGACCATGCTGCGCCATCTGGCCCGCCGGCTCGGCCAGGCACTCCTGGTCGTGGCCGGCGTGGTCGTGCTCACGTTCGCGGTCATGCGGCTGGTGCCCGGTGACCCGGCGGTGGCCTTCGCCGGGCCGAAGGCCACGCCCGAGCAGCTCGCCGAGGCACGCGCGCGGTTCGGGCTGGACGACCCGCTGCCCGTGCAGCTCCTGACCTACGTGCGCGACCTCGTCACCGGCGACTGGGGCGTCAGCCTGCGGACCAGGCAGCCCGTCCGCGACGACCTCTACCTCGCCTTCCCCGCCTCGCTCGAGCTGGTCGGGGCGGCCCTGCTGCTCGCGGTCGTCGCGGGCGTCCCGCTCGGCGTGCTCGCCGCCCGCCACAAGACCCGGCTCCCCGACTTCGGGGTACGGCTCGGCAGCATGCTGGCCGTTTCCGTTCCGGTCTTCTGGCTGGCCCTGGCCCTGCAGACGGTCTTCGCCGGCAACCTCGGCTGGTTCCCCATCGCCGGCGAGTACGACTCCTCCCTCGACACCACCAGCCCCCTCACCCTCTGGACGAACATCACCGTCGTCGACGCCCTCATCACCGGCAACTGGCCCATCTTCACCAGCACCCTCCATCACCTGGTGCTGCCCGCGCTCGTCGTGGCCGCCTACCCCACGGGCGTCATCGCCCAGATGACCAGGGCCGCGCTCATCGAGGAGTCGGGGCAGGACCACGCCAGGCTGGAGCGCGCGCTGGGCTTCGGCGAGACCTCCATCCTGACCAAGTTCGCGCTCAGACCGGCGCTCAACCCGGTGCTGTCGCTGATCGCCCTGGTCTTCGCGTACGCGATCGTCAACGGCTTCCTCGTCGAGGCCGTCTTCAACTGGCCGGGCCTGGGCCGCTACGCCGCCGAGTCGATCCGCTCGCTGGACACCCCGGCCATCGCGGGCGTCACCCTCCTGGTCGCCCTGGTGTACGTGCTGGCCAACCTGGTCGTGGACGTGCTCCAAGGCTTCGTCGACCCCCGGACGAGGACGCGATGACCGACGTTCAACCGCTGCGCAGGACGCTGCCGCGCGTCCCCGACCGGTTCGCCGCGTTCGGGGCGGTGCTCCTGGCGGCCGTCGTGCTGGCCGCGCTGCTCGCGCCGTGGCTGGCACCGTACCCGATGGACGAGCCCCGGCCGCTGGAACGCCTCCTGCCGCCGAGCGGCGCCCACTGGTTCGGCACCGACCAGGTCGGGCGCGACGTGCTCACCAGGATCCTGTACGGCGGGCGCACCTCGCTGTTCATCGCCGTGGCCGTGCTGGGCGTCTCGGCGGCGGTGGGGGTCGCCCTGGGCGTCGTGGCCGGGTACGTGGGCGGCTGGGTCAGAGACGTGATCATGCGGGTCACGGACGTGTTCCTGGCCTTCCCCGCGCTGCTGCTCTCGCTGGCCCTGGCCGTCGTGCTGCAGCCCAGCGTGAACACCGTGATCCTGGCCATCGCGGTGACCTGGTGGCCGTGGTACACGCGGCTGTCCGCGTCCGTGGCCGCCTCGATCGCCACCCGGAGCTACGTGGACGCCGCCCGGTGCCTGGGCGTGCCCGCCCCGCTGATCATCGTGCGGCACGTGCTGCCGAACTCGCTCACGCCCGTCCTGGTGCAGATCTCGCTGGACGCGGGTGGAGTGATCCTGACCTCGGCGGCGCTGTCGTACCTGGGGCTGGGGGCGCAGGAGCCGACGGCGGAGTGGGGGCTGATGGTGCAGCAGGGGCAGACGCTCTTCACCACGAACTGGTGGGTGGTCACCTTCCCCGGGCTGGCGATCCTGGTGACGGCGTTCGCGTTCAACGTGCTGGGCGAGGGGCTGCGCAACGCGCTCGACCCCCGGAGCGGAGGAGCTCGGCAGGAGAGCGCGAAGCCAACGAGTGCCGAAGCGGCCGCGACCATGAACACGGGGGTGGTCAGGTGATCGAGGTGCGTGAGCTGCGGGTGCGCTACGGCGGACGGCTGGTCGCCGACGTGCCCGAGCTGGACGTGGGACCCGGCGAGTGCGTGGCGATCGTGGGGGAGAGCGGCTCCGGCAAGTCCACGACGCTCCTGTCGCTGCTCGGTCTCACCGAGAACGCGGAGGTCTCGGGCGAGATCAGGGTGTGCGGGGTCGACGTCCGTACGGCCTCCCCGCGCGCGCTCCGTGGGCTGCGGGGTGCGCGGGCGGCGCTGGTGATGCAGTCGCCGCAGGCCGCGCTCAGCCCGGCCACCCGCCTCGGCGTCCTGATGCGCCGCGCGCTCAAACTGCACGGCAGGGACGCCGGCGAGCAGGCCATGGCGCGGGCCGTGGCGGCCGTCATGCTCGACCCGGAGATCCTGCGCCGCTACCCGCACGAGGTCTCCGGCGGCCAGGCCCAGCGCTTCGCCATCGCGCTGGCCCTCGCCCTGGGCGCCGAGGTGATCCTGGCCGACGAGCCCACCAGCGCGCTCGACGTCACCGTGCAGGCCGAGGTGGTCGCCCTGCTGTGCCGGCTGCGCGCGGAACGCGGCCTGGCGCTGCTGCTGGTCTCCCACGATCTGGCCCTGGTCTCGACGATCGCCGATCGGGTGCTGGTCATGAAGGACGGCGCGGTGGTGGAGTCGGGCCCGGCCGCCACCGTGCTGGCCGAACCCGCCCACCCCTACACCCGCGAGCTGCTGGAGGCGCTGCCGTGACCCTGCTCAGAGCCGAAGGGGTGACGCTCGGGTACGGCCGCCGCCCCGTCGTGCACGACGTGAGCCTGGACGTCACCGAGGGCGGCGTGGGCCTGATCGGGGAGAGCGGCTCGGGCAAGACCACGCTGGCCCGCGCGTTCCTGGGCCTCCTCACCCCCATGTCGGGAAACATCTGGTACGGCGACCAGACACTCGAGAAGGCGGACCCGCGGAAGTTCCGCAGGGACGTCCAGCCCGTCTTCCAGGCCGAGGCGCTCGA
Source organism: Nonomuraea antimicrobica (assembly GCF_039536965.1). Taxonomy (NCBI): domain Bacteria; kingdom Bacillati; phylum Actinomycetota; class Actinomycetes; order Streptosporangiales; family Streptosporangiaceae; genus Nonomuraea; species Nonomuraea antimicrobica. The sequence continues at coordinate 121,485 of NZ_BAAAZP010000067.1, forward strand.
CCCCAGGATGCGCATCGGCCGTTCGGTGGCCGAGGCCCTGCCGCGCGCCGCCCGCTCCCGCGTGCCCGAACTGCTCCGGCAGGTCGGCCTCGACCCCGAGCTGGCCGGCCGCCGCCCGCACGAGCTGTCCGGCGGCCAGCGGCAGCGCGTGGTGATCGCCCGCGCCCTGGCCGTCGGCCCCCGCCTGCTCATCCTGGACGAGCCCACCAGCGCGCTCGACGTCACCGTCCAGGCCAAGATTCTCGGCCTGCTGGAGTCGCTGGACACCGAGCGCCTGCTCATCACCCACAACCTGGCCGTCGTGGAGCGGCTGTGCCGCACCTCGTACGTGCTCTTTGCGGGCCGGGTGGTCGAGTCGGGGCCGACGGCCGACCTGCTGGCCGCCCCCGCCCACCCCTACACCCGGGCCCTGCGCGACGCCGTGCCGAGGCTCGGCGGTCCCCCGCCCGAGGCTGGGTCGGCGAAGGGGGGCGGAACGGAGGCCGCCCCGGCGGCGACCGGGTGCGCGTACCGGCTGCGCTGCCCGCTGGCCGGGCCGGAGTGCGAGCGGGCGCCCGAGCTGAGGGACGTGCGGGGTCGTCGGGTGGCCTGTCACCGGGCGGAGGACGTCCTCCCGGTCACTTGACCACTTTGAGTGTCCTCAGGTGGTCGTGGACGTCGTCGGAGAGCTTGCCCAGCAGCCGGGACAGCTCGGCCCTGTCGGCGTCGGACCAGCCCTCCAGGGCGCCCTCGATCCACGCGCCGGTGACCCGGCGGCACCTGCCCGCCACCTCGGCTCCCTCCTCGGTGAGCGCGATGCGCCAGGCCCGGCCGTCGTCGGGGTCGCGTACGCGCTCGACCAGGCCGCGCTGCTCCAGCGCGGCCACGTGCCGCGTCACGTGAGGGCTCTCCACCTGCAGGGTCTCGGCGATCGAGCCGATCCTGCGGGGCTCGCCCGCGTCGAGCAGGGTGACGAGGACCTCGACGTCGGGCCGGTGCAGCCGGACGCCTGCGGCCTCGGTCAGCCGCTCGTGGGTCTTGCCGCGGTTGAGCGTGGTCACCAGCCGCCGGAAGGCGGCCACCGTCGCCTGAAGGTCGTCGTCCATCCGCTTGCTTACCTAACTTAGGTATGTAATATCTGTACTCGTTACTTACCTAAGTTACCTAAAGGAGCCGACATGGCGACACTCGTCGCGCCCGCGTCGCGGGAGACGTCGATCAGGAATCCCTGGCCGGCGGTGATCTCGCTGGCCTTCGCCGCGTCCATCGCCGCCTTGCAGAACACCGCCGTCGTGCCGTTGCTCCCGGTGCTGCAACGGGAGCTGAACGCCTCGTTGGCCGCCGTGACCTGGACCCTGACGTTGAGCCTCCTGGTGGGCGCGGTGTCCACGCCGTTGTTGTCGCGCTTCGGCGACATGTACGGCAGACGCCGCATGATCCTCGGCGCCCTGGGCCTGCTGGTGATCGGCTCGGTCATGGCCGCGCTGGCGACCTCGCTGACCTGGCTGATCGTGGCACGGGTGCTCCAGGGGTTCGTGACCGCCCTGGTCCCCTTGTCGATCGGGGTCGTCCGTGACCTGCTGCCCAGGAACCAGCTCGCGACCGGCATCGGCGTGCTGAGCGCGACGATGGGCTTCGGCAGCGGCGGCGGCATGATCCTGGCCGGGCTGGCGTCCGGGGACTTCCACCTGGTCTTCTGGATCACCGGCGGTGTCTCGCTGGTGGCCGCGATCGTCGTGGCGTTCCTCGTACGCGACGTGGCCCCGCCGCTCAGAGGGCGTCCCGACCTGCTCGGGGCCGCGCTGCTGGCCGCGTGGCTGGTCGCGCTCCTGCTGGCCGTCAGCGAGGGCGGCTCCTGGGGCTGGACCTCGCCGGGCGTGCTCGGGCTCTTCGGGGCGGCCGTCGTGCTGGCGGGCGTGTGGGTGCTGGTCGAGCGCAGGGTGGCCGAGCCGCTGGTGGACATGGCGATGCTGGTGCACAGGGGCACGGTGGGCGCCACGGTGTCCTCGGCCCTGCTCGGGTTCTCGTTCTTCACGCTGATGACCGGCATGTCCAGCTTCGCCCAGGCGCCCGAACAGGCCGGCGGCTTCGCCGCCACCACCCTGGAGGTCGGGTTCTACCTGCTGCCGAGCACCCTGTTCATGCTCGTGATCTCGCTCTTCGCGGGCCGGATCATGCGCCGCCTGCCGGCGTCGTCCATGGTGGCGGCGGGTGCGGCGGTCACCGCCCTGGCCGCGTTCTGGCTGGTGATCGCGAACGAGACCTCCGCGCACCTGTACGTGGCGTCCTCGCTCATGGGGGTCGGCCTGGGCATCGGCTACGCGGCGCTGGGCACCATGGCCGTCGAGCACGTCGCACCGGAGAGGACCGCCGTGGCGGCGGGGGTGAACGCGCTCGTCCGCATCGTGGGGGGCAGCGTGTCCGGCGCCGCGATCGCAGCGATCCTGGCGGCCCTGCCGGGCGCCGGCGGCTACCAGTGGGTCTTCGGGGCAGCCGCCGGGGCGGGCGTCGTCGCGGCGCTGTTCGCGGCCGGGTACGGATACCTCAACCGCGCGGCGGTCACAGGGCCTTCAGCCCACTGATCACCTCAAGCAGCACCTTGGCGTCCGGGGCGGGCGGCGGCAGCTCGACCTGCACGAGCTGCTGGGCGTGCAGGTCGCCGACCAGCACCCGGACCACGCCGATGGGCAGGTTCAGCTCGGCCGCCACGTCCACCAGGCGGGTGGGCTGGGTGCACTTCTGCAGGATGATCAGGTGCTCGGGGTCGAGGCCGCGCGGCGGCGTCAGGCCACCGGCCGTGATGATCACCGCGATGAGGTCGATGGCCTCGCTCGCGGGCACCGTCCGGCCCCTGGTCAGCAGGTAGGCGGGGACGATCGGACCGGCGTCCTCGTCCAGCCAGCGCTCTTCAGTCACTTCGCACCACCCGCATGGGACGGGCGGGCTCCTTCGCAGGAGCCGTCTGGGGAGCTTCGGGCTCGGGTTCGGCCACGTGCTCTTCCGGGATCAACACGATCGCGGTGGTCCCTCCATATGGTGAACCGCGCAATGTCACGCGGATGTCGTGCCTGGCGGCCAGGCGTGAGACGACGAAGAGGCCGAGCCTGTCACTGTCGGCCAGGTCGAACTCCGGTGGGCTGGCCAGCCGCTCGTTGTACTCGGCCAGCTCCTCTGCGCTCATCCCGAACCCCCGGTCCTCGACCTCGAAGGCGAATCCCCTGGCCGCCGCCTCGCCGCGCACGATGACCGAGGTGTGCGGCGGGGAGTAGACGGTGGAGTTCTCGATCAGTTCGGCGATGAGGTGGATCACGTCGCCGACGACCGGTCCGGCCAGGCGCTGGCCGGACATCGGCTCGATGACCACCCGCTGGTAGTCCTCCACCTCGGCCGCCGCGCCGCGGGCCACGTCGAGCAGCGGCACCGGACGGCTCCAGCCGCGCCCCGGTGTGGCGCCCGACAGGATGATCAGGCCCTCGGCGTGGCGGCGCATGCGGGTGGTGAGGTGGTCGAGCTTGAACAGGTCGTCGAGCTGCTCTGGGTCGGTGGTCCGGTGCTGCATGTCGGCGAGCTGGATGCGCTGGCGGTGCAGCAGTCGCTGACTGCGCCGGGCCAGGTTGCGGAAGACATGGCCGACGCCCTCGCTGAGCTGCGCCTGCCCGACCGCCGCCTCGACCGCGGTCTGCTGGACGGTGGAGAACGCCTGGCCCACGTCGTCGATCTCGACCGTGGTGCCGGCCACCGACAGCTCCGGCATCTCCACCGTCTCGCCCTTGCGCAGCTTGGCCACCACGTGCGGCAGCCGTTCCTGGGCCACCTCCAGCGCGGCCAGGCGCAACGTGCCGAGCTCCTTGGACAGCCGGTTGCCCATCCGCAACGAGAACGCGATCGACACGATCACCAGCGCCAGTGCCGTGCCCGCCAGCAGGAACGCCCTCCACAGGACCTCGTCGGCGATCGGGTCGGCCCGCTCGTTCAACGTGGTGCTGGCCCGCATCAGGGCCGTCTGGAACGACTGGGCCAGCCCCTCGGTGGTGGCGAGCCAGGTCGCCGGGGTGCCGCCGGAGATGATCTGGTCCTCCATCATCCGCATCCGCTGGTAGGCGGCGGAGGTGATGAGGGCGACCTGGGGATCGCGCAGGACCGGGTCGAGCTCGGACAGGGACTGGTCCATCAGGAAGCGCCGGTTGCCGGCGATCTGCGTGAACAGCCTGCGCTCGTCTCGGTTGACCACGCCGAGCCCGATGGCCTGCTCCCTGGTCAGCAACTCCTTGGCGTAGCTCATCTCGATGACCACGCGCGACTGCTCGTAGATCGGGATGTCGTCGATCAGCCCGACCCGGCGGTGCAGGCTGAACAGCGCGTCGATGATCGAGTTGTACGCCTCCACGGTGTGCAGCCGGTCGGACAGGCCCGTGTCGATCTCACCTCGGATCGCATCGAGCCTGTCGGTCGCCTTGTACACCGCGTCCACCTGTGTGCTGATATCTGCGGATCTGTCCTTGGAGTCGCCGGAGAGCTGCCGGAACGTGTCACTGGCGGCGTTGGTGCGGTTCCGCTGCGCGGTCACCGTGGTCTTGGTCGCCGAGTTCCGCAGGAGCTGGGCCGAGACCAGCCGCTCACGCTGGAGCTCGTCGATCAGTTCGTACGCGGGAAGACGGAGGTTCGTCCAGACTGTCTTGTATTGGCGCAGCTCCAAGCTCTCGCTCGCGGTGACGGCGGTGATGACCCCCCACAACACCACCATGGAGGTCAGCGGCACCAGCAGTAGGCCGATGATCTTCATGCGGATCGTTCGGCTACGACCCATGGCACCTCACTCCGGTCGGTCCCCTGCTGGCAACCCCGGACGGGACAAGCCCCGAGAATAGCAATTCGATCACCAGAATGCCCAATTTTTCGGGACTTTTGGACACGATGGACACCCGTATCGTGATCTTGGAGTAGGTTTCCCGAGTACATCGGTCAAAGAGGGAGATGCGTTGCGCCGTCGACTCGCAGCGGCCGCCGCGCTGGTCCTCCTCGCGGCCTGCTCGGCACCTCCGGAGCCACCGCGGGCACCGTCGGGGGAGGCACCGTTCGTCTACGTCAAGAACACCGACGTCATCACCGAGTGGGACCCCAGCCGGTCCTACTCCAACGAGATCATCGCCTTCCAGAACGTCTACGAGACCCTCACCCTCTGGAACCCCGTCACCAAGAAGTCGGCGCCCCGGCTGGCCACGTCGTGGCGGTCGTCGGCCGACGGCCGGACGTGGACGTTCACCCTGCGCTCCGGCGTCACCTTCCACACCGGCAGGACGCTGGACGCCGAGGCGGTCAAGGCGTCGATCGAACGCACCATGAAGGCCAAGACCGGGGCCTCCTACATCTGGGACGCCGTCTCCTCCATCAGGGTCGAGGGGCCGCTCGCGGTGACGTTCGCGCTGAAGTACCCGGTGCCGCTGGACCTGGTGGCCTCCGCCGGGTACGCGGCCTACATCTACGACACCAAGGCCGCGCCCGACCTCGCCAAATGGTTCCAGCAGGGCCGTGACGCGGGCTCGGGGCCGTACACGGTGACGAAGTGGAACAAGGGCAAGGAGGACGAGCTCACCCTGTCGGCGTACGAAGGGTACTGGGACGGGTGGGAACGGCCGCACTACAACACGATCAAGTACCGGGCCGTGCCCGACCCCGAGCGGGCGTACCGGATGTTGCAGCGCGGCGAGGCGACCTTCGTGGACCGGCTCGACCACGAACTGTTCGCGCAGGCCGAGGCCGCGCCGGGGCTGCGCACGTCCGACCGGCCCTCGTTCACCACCGCGATGATGCTGTTCAACACCGCCGAAGGCCCCATGAAGGACATCCGGGTACGCAAGGCGGTGCAGAAGGCCCTCGACTACCAGGGCGTCGTCCAGGCGCTCAAGGGCTCGGTCATGCCGGCCAGCGGCGTCATCCCCGAGGGCCTGCTGGGTCACGTGCCCGCGCGGGCGCCCGAGCAGGACGTGGCCACCGCCACCCGCCTGCTCCAGCAGGCCGGGTACGGCCCCGGCGGCACGCCGCTGCGGCTGCGCCTGACCTATGGCGAGGGCGAGGCCGACGAGCAGGTGCTCGTCAGACGGCTACGCGCCGCGCTGCAGCCGCTCAACATCACCCTCGAAGCCAGGGGCATGAACTGGAACGCGCAGTGGGAGCTGGGCAAACAGCGCGGCCAGGACATCTTCGTCATGTACTGGTGGCCCGACTACGCCGACGGCTACTCCTACTTCGGGCAGGTCTTCCGCAGCGCCGACCCGCCGGTCATGAACCTGTCGTACCTGAACGACCCGCGGCTCGACACCATGCTCGACACCGTGCCCGAACTGACGGTGACCGACAAGCTCGCGGCGCAGCGGGTGTACGAGCAGGCCACGACCTGGGTGCTCGACCAGCGGGCGGCCGCGGCGATGCCGTGGGTGGTCAGGTCGCGGCGGGCGTACCTGGGCGGGGTGCAGGGCTACGACGACAACCCGGCCTACCCCGACGTGGTCTTCGTCTACGACCTGCGCCCCTCGGGCTGAGCTTCACGCGGGAGCCGTCTCAGGCTTGAGGATCCTCCGGCCGAGGCCCGGGGCGGGCCTCCACCCGTTCGCGCAGCCGCGCCCTGATCTCCTCGGGCGTGTAGGCGCGCCGCCGCCGCTCGGCGCGGGCGATCACCACTCCCGTGGCCGCGACACCCATGATTCCGGCCAGACCCAGCATCTTCCACCACCGCATGATGCCTAGGCTAGCCCTGTGCTGACTCTCGACGAGGCCGTCAGGGTGACGCGGACCGGCGACCTGTGGATCTTCCGCGGGCGGTCCGTGCCCGACCGCGCCATCCAGACGATGACCAACAGCCCGGTCAACCACGTCGGCATGGCCGTCGTCATCGAGGACCTGCCACCCATGATGTGGCACGCCGAACTGGGCAAGTCGCTGCTCGACCTGTGGGCGGGCACCCATCACCGCGGCGTGCAACTGCACGACCTGCGCGACGCGGTGACCGTGTGGGCCGACAGGTACGACCAGCGCGCGTGGCTCCGCCAACTCGACCCCGAGGCCACGCCCGAGATGGAGGACGCCGCCCTGCGCACGGTCGCCAGGCTCGACGGCACCCCGTTCCCTTCCACCGCCAGGCTGGCCGCCCGCTGGGCCAAGGGCCGCGTCCCGCGCCGCCGCCCTACGGACCAGACGCTGGAGAGCGCCTACTGCGCCGAGGTCGTGGCCGTCACCTACGAGGCGATGGGGCTCCTGCCCGCCGGACGCCGGCCGAACTGGTACGACCCGGGCAGGTTCTGGAGCGGCGACGACCTCGAACTGCTCTTGGGGCACAGGCTCGGCAACGAGATCACGGTGGGGGTCGAGCGTACCCGGCGGCCCTGACGGGCGTCGGCCCGGCCCCAGGCCCGCGCCGTCGGCGCCACCTGCGGCGGGATCCGGGTGTGGTCCCTCTACAGCGCGACCGCGCCCTTGCCGCCGCACTCATCGATCGGTACGGGACAGATCGCGTCCACGTGTATTGGGACAGGGTGGATGAGGTGTGGTTTTAGGGCGACCCGAGCGGGCACGGCAGGCTGCTGTTCGCGTCCTTCGCCGGGATGCCGAGCTGCAGCGCGAGCTGATCGTGGCCAACACGATGGACGGTCTGGCCTCAGCCCGCGCCCGCGGCCGGGTCGGCGGACGCCGGCCCAAGCTCACCGCCGACCAGGCTGCCCTCGCCCAGTAGCTGTACGACACGCGGGACAAGCCCGTCCAGCAGATCGCGGACTTGTTCGGGGTGCCACGCTCGACAGCGTACGGGCACCTGAAGGGCCACACCGTGCGCCGCCAGCCAAAGAAGGCCCCGGAGAGGGCGTAGGCGGGACGTGGGTCGGTCAGTCCGCCCGCTCGGGGTCGGGTTCTGGTAGGGGCCCGAGGTCGAACTGTTGGGAAGAAGCGGAATCGGGATGTAAGAAAGCCTTCCTTCGGACCACATGCTCTACGAACGCTTGCCCCCGGCCGAAGGAGCCAGTTTGCCAAACCCCCATGAGCGCTTCACCGCGCTCTACAACACCTACCAAGCGCGGGTGTACGGCTATGCGGCAAGTCGCGCGGGACATCAACTCGCGGAGGAAGTAGTCAGCGAGACCTTCCTGGTGGCCTGGCGGCGTCTGAACAGCATCCCCGACCACGCGCAGTTGCCATGGCTTCTCCGCGTCGCTCGCAACATTCTGCGTGACAACTTCCGGCAGGCCACTCGGCGTGAATCTCTAGAAGCCGAACTGAGAACGTGGATGGAAGAAGCCGTCACGGACGTGGGCGAACATGCCATCGAGCGCGTCGCCGTACTCCGAGCCCTGGCCGGCTTGTCCGAAGCCGACAAAGAGATCCTGACCCTGACCACCTGGCATGGCTTATCCACCACGGAAGCGGCCGAGGTACTCGGCTGCACCAAGGCGGCCTTCTTCGTCCGACTGCATCGAGCGCGTCGCCGACTGCAGTCGGCGATCGACGTCACCAGTACCACCACATCCCGAAAGCCCGTGACCGTTCCAGGAAGGAAACTCCGATGAGCCGCAAGCCCGACGCGATGGACCTGCTTGCCATAGCCCGCCCGGCTTCACTGGATCGCGGATCACGCATCTCCGCTGACGACATGCTGTCGATGGCCACCGCCGAGGCACAGGGAGAATCCTCGCGCAGGCCATTGCGCCCGGGACGGACCCACTCGGCTGCCGCTCCAGGCTCGCGGGCCCGACCCCGCCTGTGGGCCTTGTGGGCGCCGCTGGCCACGGCGGCGATCGTGGCCCTGGTCTTCGCGCTGGTGACGAATCTGGCACCAGCCCCTGCCGTGCTCAATCCGCCGAGAACCAACCAGGAACTGTTCGACCTGGCCGACAGGATCGAGAAGCTCCCCGCAGAAAGCGGCGCCTACTGGCGCGATGTGAGGATCGACGGCAACCACCTGTCCAGCGGCGGTTACACGCTCGTGGTGGTCGGCCGCAGTGAGACCTGGGTGCCGCGCGACCCCGCCAACCTGGTGCTCAGGCAGTTGTGGCGGCAGGACGCCGCCCGCCCGGCCACGGCCGAGGACGAGCGCGACTGGCGGGCCGCGGGAGCTCCTGACCAGGTCAAGGGCCACTGCGAGAACAGCGGGCCGTGCGGTTCGATCCCGGTCGCCAATGAGCCAAAGGACTGCAGGTATACCTTGAGGGTGGATCCCACGGGAACCTATCCCGACACAACGGTCAGCGAGTTCACCATGGTGGATCTGGCGGCGATCCCCACCAATCCGGCCGAGCTTGTGAAGCAGCTTCGCGCCTACCACGAGATCTGGAACGGCCGTGGCTTCACGCAGCCTTTCGAGAAGTTCCTGCCTACCACCGCGAACCTCCTGGGCATGCCGCTCACCCCCGCCCAGCGCGCCGCGATCATCCGCGTCCTGGCCGATCTGCCGACCACCAAGGTCGTGGGCACAGTGACGGATCCGCTGGGCAGAAGGGGCATATCCGTGGACTTCGGCGGAGCGGGAGGCTCCCTGGTGTACTCCAACAAGCCGCGCAAAGAGCTGCCGGTCTACTACAGACAGATCCTCGACCCGGGGACGGGGCAGACACTTTCGGGCGTTTCCTACGCGGCCCGCACCGCTCTGGGGGCGACCAAGGGTGAGGTCATGAGCTACCACGCCCGCGGCCCCGAGTCGGGCTGGACCGGGCCGCCGGCTTCTCCACCGAAGGGGTGCAAGAAGGAGGAATGAAGGGGCGCGGACCCCGGCGGCGATGAGCGCGCGGCCGGGGTCCGCGCGGTAGACGACTCAGCTGACAGCGCCTTCATGTCGTTCTGGATCTCTGCAGGGATGACAACGGCGCTCATACGGCCTTGGCCCCCTGCGTGGATCAGTTGGCCTGCTGGACTTCAAGGCCCGAGCCGGGCCCGAGGTCGAGCTGTCTGCTCATGTCGAGCTCCGAAAGTCCTGCGGCAGGGGTGTCGGTTGCCGCACGTCCTGATGCTGGCTTCTGGTGGGACGTCGTCACACTGAGCTCATGAAGAGGGCGGTGCCGAAGTAGTCGATGACGGAGACGTTGGAGGTGTTGGTCTTCGTCATGTTCTGGTCGTTGGTGAGGTAGGGCGGCCGCAGGACTGTCCAGTCGGTGTCGCTGGCCGAGAGGGTTCGCTCCATGGGTTCCAGGTCACGGTAGACGTGGCGGTAGATCGTCCGCAGCAGCGGCCGGGTGGTCAGGCGGTGCCACCATGGCTCTCCCGCCCCGCCGCGCAGCACCGGCTGGGCGCTGATGGCGACGATCCGGCGTACGCCCGCCCCTGCCATCGCATCGATGATCCCCGCTACGGCGGTCGAGCAGACCGAGGTCGCGGTACGCCCTCGCGGCCCCAGCGCCGACAGAACGGCGTCGTGTCCGGCCAGGAGCGGAACCAGCGACGGGGAATCGAAGATGTCGGCCACGATGGCGTCCGCGAGATCCCCCGGCGAGCGCACCACTGCCGTCACGCGATGACCGGCCGCCCGCGCCTGCTCGACCAGTTCCCGCCCTGTGCCGCCGCTGGCGCCGAAGAGCACGATCTTCATCGGGCACCCTCCGCCCGGCGCAGCAGGACGAGCACGAGGACCGCGAACGTGGCCACCCAGGCGGCCCCGGCCAGGATGAAGGCGACGCCCAGCCCAGTGAGCGTCAGGACGCCGCTGACCGTCAGCCCCACCATGGCGATACCGGCGACGGCGTTGACCGCGACCGCGAGAGGGGGCAGGACGGGATGGCCGCTGAAGACGAGCAGAAGGACGGCTCCGCCCAGCATGCCGACGCCGATGGGAACGATCCAGGAGCCGGGCACGCCGATCACATCGGCCAGCCCTTGCCCGCTGACCAGCACGAAGACACCGAAGATCCCCGTCCCGACGCCGTCGACGCGCAGGCTGACCCGGAGCGCACGCTGTTGCGACACGACACCTCCATGGTTCAAATACTTTAACTGTTTGATTTTTTGAACTGTATACTTCGTGTCCATGTCCAGCAACTCCGAGGCGGCCCGGCGCGAGATCCTCGAATTGATCCCCCAGGTGGCCGTCTATTTCCGCCAGCACCCCGCGCCGGGGATGCCCGACGGCCTGCGCACCGTCTTCGAGAGCCACTCCCTTACCCGGCGCCACGGTGCGGTCGTCACGCAGCTCGGCATCGACTCCCCGTTGACCGTCTCCGAACTGGCCGCACGGCTGGACGTCTCCCTGCCCAACGCCAGCGACCTGGTGAGCGACCTGTGCCGGGCCGGCTTGGCCGACCGCGCCCCCGACCCGGCCAACCGGAGGCGCACGCTCGTCCACCTCAGCCCTGAGCACCGCGCCGTCGTGACGGAGTTCCTTCAGATGCGGGCAGGCCCGCTCCTGCGCGCGATGGACGCGCTTACGCCCCAGCAGCGGGAGGGCTTCCTGGCCGGGCTGCGCGCGTGGGCGGCCGAAATCGCCGACCGAGGATGAGCCGCCCCCATCGTGCGGGGCACAGCGTGCAAGCGGTGATCGGCGGGGCCGGGGCGAGCAAACCACACTGCTGGCCGCCGCCCCCTCCCGGTTGGAGAGGTTCAAGGGCTGGCGGTTGCCCACGAGCACGGCCTGGCCCTGCGCTACTCAGACACCTGATTTCAACGGCGCCCGCTTCCGCATGATTACGGCGGAGCGGGCGCTGTCATTTCTCATCAACATTTCGCCCCGTGTTGATCTCCAGTCGCTGTCGAAACTCACCTACAAGCGCTGCCCGTTCAGACCAACAAAACCAGGCATCTTTTGGTGAACCGCGCGCCGTGTGGAGTGGCACGCCCTGGTTGCGGCAGCGCGCCGGGGACCGCCCGTCGAGCGGAAGGGCCCTGTTCCCCCGTACGTCAAGATCGTCGGAAAGTTGAACGACCTCGCTGGCTTACCGGCACATATCGGCGCCAGAGGCGGACAGGTCACGGATCAGCCGCACCCCCGGCAGACGTCTTGTGACCTTATGGGCTCGACATCTTTCGGGAATCATGCGGCTGACTTGTCAGGCATTAACGCTTCTTTAGGAGGAGTCGCCGTGAGCGACCAGAGTCAGGGCCTGTCCTATCTGATGGACCTGATCATCGGTTCATCCGCCGGCGCCGTACTGGCGGCGGCCATCGACCTCAACGTGGTACCGGTGCTGTCCAGCCACCCCGAGAGACTGAGCGCCGCCGAACTCGGCAAGGTCCTCAATCTCGACGAGCGATCCAGCAGCCAGTTCCTGACCGCTATGGCCTGCCTGGGCCTGGTAATGGCCGAAGACGGCCGCTACCGGGTCAGCGAGCTGTCGTCCCGGGCCGCAGCAAGACTTCGATCAGGGCCCGGGTCCCGTCACGGTCGCCATGGGGCTTGCATGCTGCGGCCCACCACTGGTCGTGCACAGGGGTGAACTTGCCTGCCGCACGGGCCTGGTCCAGCGCGGTGGCTCCGGGCAGCGCGCCGGGCTTGCGGAGGAGGACCTCCAGGTAGTGGTCGAGTTCCAGCCGCATGCCGGCCTTGGCCAGGAGGCGCTCGTGCCGGGCGACTTCCTCTCGGCCTCATCCCAGGCATCGATCAGCGTGTTCAGCTCCGCCGGCGTGGCGACCTCGGGAATGGGCACCAGGCGGTTGCGCCGGAACCAGCCGATGTCGCCTTCTACTCCTCCCTTCTCGTGTGCGCCCTGCTTGCCGGGCCGGCAGTAGAACGGCTCGATGCCGTAGTGCTCACGAAAAGCGGTCCAGCACGGGGTTTCGACACGGGCGCGGGAGAAGCCGAGCACCCGGGCCACGGCGGCCTTGAGGTTGTCGTAGCGGATCTTGCCGATCGGCACTCCGCCCAGCACTCTGAACGCGTGGATGTGCCCCTCAAAGAAGGCCTCTTGGCCGCCGGAGGCGAACACGCGGTGCACAGCCTTGCCCGAATACGACAGCCGCAGCGAGAACATCACGCACCTGACCAGTTCGCCGGCCAGACGGATGGTCACGTCGCCGAAGTCGACCTCGGCCTCGGCCTCGACACCAGGGCGATGCGACTGGGTGATGAACGCCTCCACCGGACCGAGGCCCGCCTCGATCCGGATCTCTGGACGGCGCTGTGCGACATAGGCGCGAACCATCTGATACGACACCTCCACCGCGTCGTGCTCGCTCAGCAGGCGGTCGAAGATCCGCTTGGTGGTGTGGCGTTGCTTGCGCGGCGCGTCCAGGTCTGCCCGCAACATCTGGTCGATCAAGCTCTTGTAGCGGTCCAGCCGACTCGGCCGCGACTGTAGCTTCTTCCTCGGAGTCGGCCATGCCGAAGCCAGCGCCTTCTGGACCGTGCGGAAGCCGACGCCGTACTTGTGCTGGAGCGCTCGACTGGCCATGCCGGCGCGAGAATCACGGCGGATGGCCGCGTACAGCTCGATCTTCGACATGCGAGGCACGACGGCTCCCTTGCGGGCTGCAGCACCTCAATACTCTCACCGCAACCAGAAGCGCGCTGTCATTTCTCGGCGACACACTGCAGCGCTCAACGGCCACGCTGTCACGGCTGACCTACAAACGCTGCCGCAACTCGCCTACACAGCCAGCCCTTCCTCCGTCGGTGGGCGGCCTGGTCCTTCTTCTCCGGGACCACTGCCTTGATCGACAGGGGGCCCGTCATTGCGGCGGGAGAGGGTCGCCGCCGGTCTGAGACGAGTTCGTGCGGCCGGGCATGATCCTCATGTCCCATTGGCTGGATCATCTGCCGGCCCGCGAGTTTCACGGCCTGCTCATCGCCTCGTGATCTCAGCGCATGGGAAGCTCATCGCCCATGTGCGGCGCCGCGCCATTGTGCTCAGACGGCGGGGACGTCATCGATTGATCCTGGCTTGATGTGCGTTCGTCGGCGACCGACAATCCGAACGAACCTCCCCGACCTCACCTCCGAGCGTCTCCGGCCAAAGACCGCGGCAGCTCGCGCTGAGGTAGGCGGAGACGGAGCGGCCCCGGCTGTCCGGGAGAGCGGACGACCTGGAGGTTCTGGAAACGTGGGCGTCCACGGAGTTGCGACGCCCGTTGCGCGTGATCCCGATCCTGGCCAGGGCATTGGAGCGTCATGGCCTTTCGGTGATGATGATGCGGATCACCTGTCCGAACGTTTCGCGGTGATCGCGCTGGCGGACGGCGAAGAGGTGAACACACTGGGGGCGGAGACGACCGGCGGGGGCCGACGAAATCTCTCTCAGGTCTATTTCGACGTGAAGGAGCAGCGGATCGGTAGGGGTGCGCGTTCATAGACCATGGACAGCGAAATTTTGCGGCTGGCGGAGCCGGCACCGAAGGTGTCCGCTCCGCCGGTCGCATCCTCTGATGCTGAGCTGGTCGCCTTCTATCGCCGGCATCGGCTCAGTCTTGTGCGGTTCGCGGTGCTGCTCCTCGGCGACCAAGAGACGGCCGAAGACGTGGTGCAGGACGTGTTCACTCGGCTTCATGGCAAGTGGCGGCCGGGAGTCACGACGATCGCTTATGTCAGGACGTGCGTGCTCAATGGTTCCCGGTCGATCCTTCGCCGTCGGGCGGTCGTGCTGCGACGGGTCGAGCCGGTCGCGGGCCTGGCCGACTCGGCGGAGACCGCCGCGCTGATCGGGGAGTCGCGGCGGGAGGTGCTGCTCGCACTGGCTCGCCTGCCGCGCCGCCAGCGGGAGGCCCTGGTGATGCGCTACTACCTCGACCTATCCGACGCCGAGATCGCCGAGGTCATGCGCGTCAGGCAGAGCACCGTTAGGTCCATGACCGCCCGAGCCCTGGCCAGGCTCCTTCGCGAACTGGGAGACAACGCATGAACAGCATTGAAGAGCGGCTCCGCGACGCCATGGCGGCTCGCGCGGAGATCGTCGGGGACGATGATCGTCCGTTGCCTGCCCCGCGGCCGCGCCGCAGCTCCGGAGGGGGCCTGGTCAGGGTCGCCGCCGTCGTCCTGACCGTCTCCGTGACGGCCCTCGGAGTCGTGAGGCTCGCCGCGCCCTCGCCGGAATCGCAGGAGAGCATCGTCGCCATGTCACTGAGTGGCACGGTGCCGTCTGGAGGGCCCGAGGTCTCGGTCTTCCTTTGCAAGGACGGCGACCCCATTCCGAGCTGCGCGGGCGGCGGGATCACCAGGTCAGAGCGGATGAATCTCCAGCGGGAGCTGGAGGCCCGGCCCGAAGTGGAGGGCATCAGGTTTGAGGACCGGCAGCAGGCCTGGGACAACTTCCGCCGCCAGCACGAGGACGACCCTCAACTCCTGAAGGCGATGACCCCCACGGACATGCCCGAGTCTTTCCGCGCCCGGATCAGGGCGGGTGCGGATTCGTCGGCCGTGGCCCAGGCCGCGAGCGAACTGCCCGGCGTGTCCCTCAGCGTCGATCAGGCTTGCATCATCGACAACAGCCCGCCCTGGGGGATCGTCAAGAGGCTCCTGGGATGGAGTGAGCAGTGCTCCTTCACGGGCGAGGGGCGATGACCCGCGTCATCTCAGGCATGCCGCGACTGAACTCTCAGACCAGGAGCCCCAGGGTTTCGGGCGCCTCCCAGGCCGTCAGCCGCCGCTCAGGGCCGGTTTCCTGATGCGCGAACTGGTTGATCAGGTCGGCGAGCGCTTGCCGGTCCTGCTCGGACAGATCCTGCAGGAGGACGGCCACCGGCTCGATCACCTGCATCGTGGCCGCGGGCGTGATGGCAGCGTCGTCGCTGAGGTCCAGCCTGATGACGATCTCGGTGAGGGCTCTGGCAAGGGTGTGTTCGAGCGGGGTCATGACGGGGCTTCTGGGCCGGTCGTGGGTCTGCGGCGAGTCCGGGACGGCTGTCTTGACGCGATGACGGTCCCCGTCAGCCCGCTGCCGGCTCGGTGAGCCGGGCTTCGAGGTAGGTGATCATCTGGGTGAGGAGGCTGGTGTTCTCGGGCCGGACCGTCTGTGGGCCGACCGTGTCGCGGCCGGCGACCTTGGTGATGCATCCGTCGGCGGCTTGGGCCATGGTGGCGAACTCCGTGCGGGCGATGGAGCGGGGTTGGACGGCCTCGAAGGTGGTCATGGCCATGCGGATCTCGGCCATGGCGTTGAAGACGTCCATGGACACCTCGGCCTCGGCGAGGTCAGCCGCGCAGGCGGTGGACGACCTTGTCCGTCGAACGGCCGGGATAGACGACGAGCAGGTGCTCCTCCAGCGGCGCGTCGGGGTCGTTCTCGTCCCATGGCAGCGTGCGGGCATAGATCCGCAGGCGGTAGTGGCCTGGACCGGCGACGGCAAGGTCGGGCAGCGGTCCGGCCGCCCCGCTGCCGCCGCCCTCGGGGTAGGTTGGCACGACCAGGCGGCCGCTGCGGCTGGCGATGCCCACCTCGACTACCTGGTCCCAGCCGGTGAGCCGGAGCGGCGGGGCGCGGTTGAATACCTTGACCGTCAAGCACATCGCCGCGTCCCCGTTGGTCACGATGGCGGCGCTGCTGCCCACGACGTCGATGAAGCCGTCCTCAACGGCGTCGAAGATGTCGGCGGTCTCGTCGCCGCCGCCGTAGATATCCTCAGGAACGCCTGCGCTGTCGTCACGGTCGTCGAAGACGGCATAGCCGCCGCCTTCAGACAGCATGTACGCGGCCGTGCCCTGCCGCCTGGCCCGCGCCCCGGGCCACGGGTCGGCGCACCGGGCGTTCGCCTCGGCCTTCCATGCGGCTTCCTGCCGGTCGCGCTCGGCCTGCCGGCGGTCGGCCTCGGCGTTCTGCCGGGCGACGATGCCGGGGCACAGGTACTCCAGAGCCGCGGCCAGCTCGATGGTGTCCGCCGTGCCGCCCGCCCGCTCGTGCAGCGCGTTCCGTTCCCGGTCGCCGGGCAGCGCGCACAGCTGCGAGCCGTAGGCGAGGACGCGCTGGTCGGCCAGGTCCTCGGGGAACATCGAGTCCGCCGCGAAGGTCTCATCCCTGGCCACGCAGAGGAACGACCTCCGCCGCTCCTCGGGCCCGAGGCCGGCCGCGGGTTGGAGCCGGTCGCGGCAGCCCTCGTCCGCGGACGTGTAGGTGAGCCGGGCGTCCCCCTCGGCGCCGACCACGGCCATCGGCAGCACGAGCACGACGACGGTGGCGAGCAGCCACGGCGTCCGCCCGGTTCCGGGCACCGCGACGCCCGGCCCGGGCGCGGCGAGCTCGTGCGCGGTACGCGCCGCCCACACGACGATCAGCCCGTCGAGCGCGTGCACCGCGAACGACAGGCCGTCGAACGCCACCCGTCCGACCTGGAGCAGCGAGTAGACCTGCGGGACGAGGAGGGCGGTCCAGCCGATGGCGACCGTGACGGCGCTGAACCGCCCGTCGCGTCCCTGCCCGGCCATGATCATCGCCTTGCAGCCGAGGGTCGCCATCGCCACCAAGAGCGACGACGTCAGCAGCGGGACCTCGGCGAACGGCCGCAGCGCCGCGGCCAGAACCCCGGTCAGGCCGAGCCCGAGAGCGATGATCCGGAACCGGGCCGATACCCCGCCGGCCAAGGCCCGCACCAGCAGGACCATGGTGGCGGCCCACACGGCCCAGCTCGCGGCGTACTCCGCGACGTCGGACACGTCGTCGAGGAATTCCCAGAGCAGCAAGTCGCCGGCCACGTCCGCGTAGAGCAGGCGCCGCAGCCACACCACATCACGCGGCAGCGTCCCAGCGCGCGACGCGGCCGGACCGCGCAGGATCTGCCACAGCGCCCACGCGTTGAGCACGCCGATCGCCGCCGGCAGGAGCCCGGCCCCGTCGTCCCACGGCCAGAAACCCGCCGCCGCGACGACGACGAACCACCGCCCGCCGTCGTACCCGGCGGCGACGGCGGCGGCAGTCAGGTAGAGCGCGACGGCGATGGCGGCTGGACGCCCGAAGCGGTAGCGGGCGACGGCGGCCCGGAGTAAGGCTACGATGCGGATGATCTTATTGGGACCGGCCGGGCCGTCCGGTCCGGTCAGCCGGGACCCGGTTAGAACAGGACGGCGGCCACCTGTCGGTGCAACAGACGCATCCGAGTACCGCGACAACACCACCACCCCGACGCCGGGATACGCGACCCGAACGCGGTGCGCGGTCCTATACACGTGACTGAACAGCCCCCTCCCCGCACCCTGTCGCTCGCGCTTCTGCGATCTGGGCATCCACGTCTGGGTCCTGGGGTCCTCGACGCAGCACAAGGTGAAGAGCAGCTGACATGCCTCACGTGACAGAAGGGGCCATCGGGCTCTGACCTGTGGAAAGGCCGTCATCCCAAGGTAGACGTCCATGGACGCATCGGCTTGCGTCCCCTCATGAGCCGTCCCTGCCGGTTCGGCTGGTGAATGCCGCTCCGAGCGCATGGCGTCGCCGGCCTTTCGGTGGCCGACACGACGACGGAGCTCGAGGTTCTCACCGTGGGAGGCTTCCAGCGCTTGCCTCAGGGCGGTGATCTCCTCGCGGTGACGCCGCTTGAGGTCGGTGAGCTGGCTTGCCGGCGTGCGGATGACACTACTGGGCTCGTCGGGATCGATTCGGGCCTGCGCGGACGGTGCGGTGGTCCGCTGCTGGTCGCGGAGCTGCTCGACGCGACGCCGCAAGTCGGGGTGACGGTAGAGAAGGTCGAGGGAGACACCTGCGACTTGAGCGAGTGCCCGGAAAGTGATCCGATCACCTCGGCGGATCACGTCGCGCAGCCCTTGCTCGGCTCGCTGAATGGCGGCGGCCTTCTTGGCCGCGGCGGCTCTGCGTAGGTTGTCGGGGTTACTGCGCTTTGGTGGCTGCTGGCCGGCCAGCTCGATCGGTCGGCGAGCGGCGGCATCTCCGGCAAGGGCGCGATGCTGTCGTGCGAATCGGCATCGGCGGGGGAACCCTCATGGGCGGAAAGCCCTCCGACAGTAATTGTTTGGCCGGGCGAAGGGGGCTGCCAAACAATCCTCGGGCCACTATCTCTGGGAAGAGTCCCACGATATCTCGATGTATCGCCAGAACGACACGTGGCAGGACTTGATCGCATCAATCAGTCTTGCCGTCATCTTCTGGCTGAGGAGAATGATGTCTGTGCGTAAACGCGCCGTCCTCGGTGCCGCCGTCTTGGCCGTCAACGTTTCTCTCCCCCTCGCTCCTGCCGCCGCTGCGGTCGTCACCACCGAGGCGATGACAGCGCCTGCCGCTGTCGCCGGGTCGAGCGTGGGGACCGCACGCGCCGGCGCGGAACAATGGAGCAAGTGGTACACCGTCACGGTCAAGACCAGGCTCAGCACCGTCAAAGCCAGGTGCCGAAGCTATGTGAGCGTCAACACCGGATCCAAGATCAAGCTCCGCGCGTACATCGAATGCAACCGCAGAACCGACCTCAACATCATCGCCACCGGGACCAGAGACGGCAGCCCCATCCGCGGGAGGCAGCGGGCGTGCATCGCGACCTCCTGCGAGGCCGTCTCGTGGGTGAACAACCGCAAGGGCGTGCAGCGCTGGTGCGCCACGACGTGGCCGATCACCAACAGCGACTGGGCGCAGGGCTACCGTAACCGGCCCAAGGCATGCCTCAACTACTGATGACACCAGCGCGGTCCGGCCGGTCCATTGCCTGGCCGCGCTGATGTTCTCGATCATGCGGGCGAGTCTGGCCACCGGCGGAAGTGGGTGTCTCGCTCCGGTGGCCAGAGATCATGGCCCGGCGTGGCCGTCCGGCGGCGGCGCGGGGCGGCCCGCCTCGGCGATCAGCCGGCTTCCTTCCAGACCAGGAAGCCGCCTTGGGTGCCGGCGAATCCGGGATCTTCCCAGCCGGGCGGGTAGACGGCGTCATGCCAGCGGGCGCTGGTGGAGGTGGTGTACTCCCCGTCCCCAGCAGGAGGGGCAAGCGTGAACGGCCCGCACCTCTCGACCTGGTCTCCGTTGTCAAAGCGGACCCGGCAGCGGTGCAGGGTCGACTCGTCCCTGGTCCGATCGAACGCGCGGTCCTCGATCGCCTGCTGGTCCCGGCGCATGAGCCACAGCCAAACGGTCACCTCACCCGGAACGCCGTCCCGCGGGATCGCCTTGACCTCGACGGAGATCGTGATGCCGTCGGCGCTGCGCCCGATGCACGGCATGACGTGGACAGACGCCTGCCGGATCGGCCGCCAGTCGGAGCTGCACGGCTGGGTGAGGGGCGCCGGGGTGACGGGCGCGGAGGGATCTCTGCAGGTGCCACCGAGCCAGACGGTGAGCCCTGCCACCGCCACCGCCACCGCCACCAGGCTCACGACGAGGGCGGCGACAACAGGGCGGCGCCTGGAGGTTGAAGCCCAGCTTGGCCGGGCCCGGCACGGTCTTCAGCTTGCACGTGACCTTGTGGACGGACGCGGCGACGACCTCACCCGTTCCGACCTTGCGCGTCTCGGTGAAACTGAGCGCGTCGGCACCGGCGTACCCCTCCCGCCTCAACCGCGCTTGTAGCGCCTCCAACTCCAGCAGGGTGGTCGCCGCATTCCGGGTGGAGTCCGCCTGCTGACGAAGTTCGTCCCGCTGGCGCCGCTCCAGGTCCGCCCGCTGCCGGTCCCGCTCAACCTTGGCCTGCGCCTCCGCCTTCTGACGTTCGACGTACTGCTCATACCTCGTGTGGATCTCCGTCACTGGCGACTGAAGGTCAGGGGAAGTCTTTCAGCCACGACATGACCTCCTCCAGCGACCACCGGTGCTGCTGGCACATCGCATGGAGCTTGTGCGGGTAGCGGGGTTGACCACATTCCGCAGGACCGCCCCGCGATGCGCCAGGACCTGCTGGTGTACCTCCTGTCGCAGGTCTGGCCGTTCTCGCAGCAACCGCTGCACAGCGGCCCGGGGCAGGACCGGGTCCGTGATCGCCTTCTCCGGGTGTCCGTGCGCCCGGATGCGGGCGGGGAACTTGCTCCAGTAGGCCGGCTGTACCGCCATCGCTCCTCCAGATACGCACCTCAGTGCTTCCCTTCCATGACACGGCCAAGACCTCGGCTCGGGGGAAGCTTTCCCTACGTCGGGTCCACAGAGTGGTGGCTCACCTGGAGCCGGACTCGCCGCCCGTGCCCGAGTTCGGCCCTCACGCGTTCGGCTATGCCGGTGAACAGCCGACATACCTGCTCTTCGTTGATCACACCGTCATCGACCACCGATCCTGGCATCGCCGCGACGGTGGGTGGGCTCGCCGGCGGCTCCTTGCTTGCCTGAGGTCGCCATCCCCTGCTCAGGTGCGTCGCCGGGGTCCGAAGCGGATGTCAGATGCTCGCTGGCCAGCCATTCGTTGAGGTAGTCGAGCACGTCGTCCAACCGGAGGCGAGACGGCCGCCGGTGTCGGGCAGCACACGGATCTCCGCGTCGAGCAACTCGGCTCGGGTGACGACGATGCGTCCGGCCTGTCCATCGAGCACGGCCTGCGGGGTGGCGTAGGTGAGGCGTCCATCGTCGGTGAGCACCAGAACCGTTCGGGAGGGGTGTCCGGCAGGTACGGGCAGGAGCAACGGCGTGGCATGGGCGCGGGTGAGCCGAGGCGGATGCGTGGTCACCGAGTATCTAATAGCGTGGAGGCCCCGTCGTTCAGGGCGGGGAGGAAACGCGGAACCGTCGGACATAGTGGTCTCCCGGTTTTTCAGTGTTGATCAGTAGATTGATCGGCATGTCCCGCTACCGGCTCCAGCCCATGCCCGCCCAAGAGCGGGGGTTGCCGGAGCATTGCGGGCACGCCCGTTTCGTCAGGCTCTAGCAGGCCAGCGCGGCGGACTCGCCGCCATCCGCCGTTCCGACCCCGGACTCCCGTGATCCCCGCGGCCGGGTCGCGGTCATGACGAGGCCGGTGCCGCCGCACCGGCCGCCAGAGCCGCCTGCACGATGCGGAGCGCTTCGGCCGCGTCGAGGCCGACGCTGGAGATCACGGCGGCATAGTCGGCGGCGGCCCGGCGGGCCCGCTCCCGGCCTTCCTCGCCGGCGGCCGACACGAACGAGCCCGCCCGCCCGCGCGTCTCGATCAGCCCCGCCTCCTCCAGCTCCCGATAGGCCCGGCCGACCGTGTTGACGGCCAGGCCGAGGTCGGCCGCCAGGTGGCGGATGGTCGGCAGCCGGGCGCCCACGGCCAGCGTGCGGTCCTGGATCTGCCGGGCGAGCTGGGCCCGCAACTGCTCGAACGGCGGTACCGGCGAGGCCGCATCAATGATGATCATCGGACGCTCATGGCCCGCTGGGCCACCGTCGCGCACGACGGTGTCCTGGCATGGAGCGCGACACACGCGGCCAGGCTCAGGACCAGGTAGGCGACCGCGGCGGCATTCCACCAGCCGGGCGCGGTGCCGAACAGCACCACCGGCAGCGTCCATTGCACGTTCGGCGTGGTGAGCTCGCGGGCGTCTTCGACGCGCATGATGACGTCGGCGGTCAGCGACTCCTCGTCCTCCGCCACGACCGGGAACCTGAGCAGGTGGCGCAGCTGCAGGGCGGTGATGGCCGTCGCGCCGAGCAGGCCGATCAGCACGACGACGGCCATCTGCCGCACGGTGGGGTCGGGAACGGCCAGGGCGCTTGCGGCCAGTGCCATCGCGCTGGCGAACGTGGCGACGGCGAAAATGGCGTACGGCCGGCCGAGCACGGTCCGCCAGCCGGGGTGGATCGGATGGGTGGCCCGGCGCGACAGCGTCGCGCCCGCCCGCTGGTCGACGCGTCGCACCCACCGGTCGAGCAGGGACTGTGCCAGCAGTAGCCCGGCCACCGACGCGGCCAGGGCCAGCAGCGGCAGCGGGCGATGCGGCTGGAGGCCGCCGAAAGCGGAAACGGCGGTGAGGGCGCTCACGACGATCAGCGCGGCCAGGATGACGTAAGTGGCCAGGCGGGCGCGTCTGCGGACCGCCAGCCGGCTGGCGAGCAGCGGGGTCGGGTGGGTGTCGGCCAGGTCGTGGCGGGCCAGCCACTCGCCCGCCATGCGCAGATCGGTCGTGCGCGTCGGCGGGCCGGTGTCCGGTAGCGGTTCGCGGGTCATAGCGTCTCCTTTGTCGCAAGCTTTGTAGCAATAGGATGCGTCATAGGTTGCGACAAAGTCAACGTCCGGGGCTCTCGCCGTCCCGATGATGCAAGCCCCGGCTCAGCGGTGGCCGTCGCCCAGGTGTGCGCGAACGCTCGCAGAGCGTGAAGGCGATTACTCTCAGATGCTTTGCGGCTCGCCGTAGCTTTGGGAGTACTGGGCCACGAAAGCCCAGAGTTCACGCGAACTGAACTTCTTCAGCGGGAACTCACGTGGGTTCGGCATCTGAGGGCCTGTTCGCTTCGTGGGTTCAGCGCATGGATGTCGCGAGGGAGTGTCAGCGGAGGGCGGCTTCGAGCGCGTCCGGCAGGGCAGTGTCGGTGATGACCAGTTCGTCGCCCAGGTTGAGGATGCGCGCCTCTCCGTGATCGAGTTTTAGTCGGAGGCCGATCTCCGTCTCGATCCGGTGGTCGATGATGCTGTGAACGGCTCGGATCGACTGGCCGATGAATCGGCTCATCAGGAGATCAACTGGGGCGGGACCGACGATGACCTGGCCGTACTCGTCCATGTCGTAGGAGTCGTGTGGTTGATCGAGCGTCAGCTCGAGCGAGGCGTCGGGGGCGGTGTGGACGCGGACCGGGCCGAGATCACTCATGTGCAACCACATGTGCACCAGTGAGGCCTGGTCGTCGCTGGGGTGGGTGTGCCAGGACACCGTCACCTGGAGCAGGCTTCGGCTGACAAACTCATCCGCGGAGATCACGACGCCTATGGTGTCAGGCTGGTTCGGGCGTTTCCGCAGCGGTCTGCAGGAGGTGACGGGCGGCGTTGGCATGGCGGATGGGTGTCTTGTCGTCGATGCCGAACACGCCGGCCAGATGCAGGGGATCAGGGCTGCGGGTCAGAGCCTCTTCGAGTTGGCGGTCGATGCGAAGGCGCTCCAGAGTGGCGGTCAGGCCCCGGACGGCGTTGGTGCCCCAGAGCTTGCCGACCGGGGAGGTCTCCATCGCGGTGTGCTGGGTGAGCAGCGGGTGTGGGTTGGCGGTGTTCGGCCAGTGGCTGCGCCGGTAGTTCAGCCAAGCGAGGAGCGCTTGACGGGCGGCAGAAGCGCATGAGCGAGCGCAGTGCCACGATGGTGTTCTCCCGTTTGGCGCCCTGCAGGGTGTCCGTGATGGTCACGATGTCGTCGTGGGTGACCTCGCGAAGGTGATCGTAGATGCCTGGCCAGTCGAGCAGGACGGGCTGGAGTTCGGTGAGGTAGCTCCAGACGGTCTGAATGCTGCGCGCTCGCTGGCGAGGCCCACCGTGCAGCAGGTGGGCCCATGCCTCAACGTCGGCGGCGATGCCGGAAGCGATGCCGCTCAGCTTGCCGCCAGCGGTCGAAGGCGGGGATGCGGTCATCATCGAGCAGGCCGATTCGCCGACTGGCTCATGTTTGGTGGCAAGCTCATCGGTCACAACGACCCCGACTATCACGAGAAGATCATCAAGTTCGACGAGTTGCCGGCCAACTGTGTCATCTATTCGACCTCCCGCCCCGTGCTCCTGGAACACGGCCCTGACGCCCTCGCCCGCACGGCAAGGGGCCGTCAGTCCGCGATTCTGCCGAACAGGTGGTTGGCGGGGGCGTCCGGGTCGTTGCCGTAGAAAAACTCCGCGAGCCCCTGGTGGAACTCGGCGCGATCCAGCGTGCCTGAGCCGTCCAGGTCCAGGGCTGTGAAAACCTCGGCGCAGTGCCCGAAGGAGATGTTGCCGGCCAGGCCGAAGATCTGCTGGAACTCCTCCTGGTCGATCTTGTCGTTGCCATCGAGATCGATGAGGTCGAAATAGCAGTCGGCCACCAGTTGGATCTGCTGCGGGTACAGGCCGGGGTCAGTCAGGGCCCGCCGGAACCCTTCGGTCATCTGTCGCAGGTCGATCTTCCCGTCGCCGTCCTGATCCATCGGGGCGATCACGTGAGTCCAGAACGCGTCCAGCTCCTGGGTGAGGCGATGGGCGGTCGGGGACTGTGACGCGGCACGAGCGGCGATGTAGCGCTCGGCCATCAGCAGGACGTCCTGCCGGGTGATGACCCCGTCGCCGTCGACGTCGGCGCCCCTGAACCACTGGCGGTACTTGCGATCTTGAAGAGTGGTCATGTCTGCGTGAGCTGCGAACGAGTCCGACATGGTGTGGTTCCTTCCTGTTTGAGGCCCATCACTGAGCCGCATCCGAAAGAAATGCAGTTACGTTCCGCGAGACGTCGTATGGGTGAGGGCGCGGTGACCGGCGACACGGATTCACGGCATGATGTACGCCTCCTCCAGGAGACGGTCCCGTTGCAGGGCGTCCGGGGCCAGAGCTGTGACCAGGACGGCGGACCGGCCAGGGCGTCAGTACGGCCCGGCCGGTCATCAGACGTCCCTGTTCATGCGGAGTCGGATGCAACCTTTGCCACCTCGCCTTCGCCGTTTCGCGGGGATCGAATGATCACCGCCAGGCGGCTAGCCGACAGTAAGGGTAGAGATACTCGGTGTGATATAGCGTGGTGGTGAGGCATGAGTAACCTGCGACACAGAATCTCGATTACCTGTCACACGCGCATCGTGCGAGGCGCGCCCGCCCAGCTCCACGGCCGCCGACGGAAGGACGACTCGCTAACGTCATATGTCACAGTGCCCGCGGCGAAGCAGAGGAGGAGCCCGGTGCCCGTCGTGACCTTCCCTGGCCGGCCCGCCGACCCCGCGCACCCGACAACCGGCGTGACGACGGAGGAGGCGGTCGAGCGCTTCCTGGCCTCCCTGACCACCGCCACCACCCGCTCCGGCTACGCCGACACCCTCACTCGCCTGACCACCGTCACCGGCCCGGGCCACCCCGTCGTGGAGTTGACTCCCGAGCAGTACGCGACGGTGATGGAGCGCTGGCATCTCGCCGCGGCCGCCACCTGGAACCGGCACCTGTCCGCCCTGGTCTCCTTCACCACCTGGGCCCAGCGCCAGGACCTCCTGGCCACCAACCCGGCCCGCCGCCTGAGCCGGCGCAAGACCGCCCACCGCGGCGACCGAGCCATCCCCCTCGTCCGGCTGGAGAAACTGTTCATCGACGGCCGCCACCCGGTGCGGGAACGACTCCTGTGGCGTCTCCTGTACGAAACGGCCGCCCGAGCCGAAGAGATCTTGTCCCTCGACGTCGATGACCTCGACACCGAGTCCCGCCGCGCCCGCGTCCGCTCCAAGGGCGGCGCCATCGAATACGTGCACTGGGCCACCGCCACCGCCCGGCTGCTGCCGCGCCTGCTGAACGGCCGCACCACTGGGCCGGTCTTCCTCGCCGACCGGCGCGCTCCCGTCTCCGGGCCACGCGCGCCTGCGGCCGCCGACATCTGCCCGGTCACCGGCCGCGGCCGGCTGTCCTATCCGCGCGCCGAGTACCTCTTCAAGACCGCTTCCGCCGAGCTCGACCCGCACGGCCAGGGCTGGACGCTGCACCAACTGCGCCACAGCGCGCTCCAACATCTGGCCCAGGCCGGGCGCACCGCGCCGGAGTTGCAGGCCAAGAGCCGCCACCAGCACCTGGCCAGTCTCGGCCGCTACGTTCGCCTGGGCGAGGAGACCTCCGCCCGTATCACCGCCGAACACGATCCGGCAGCGCGCCGACGCTCCCGCTGACGGCCTCCTCCAGTCTCAATGCTCGAGGCTTGGGGGTGAAAAGGCGAGCACCTCGGGAAGAGGGCTGTCGTAGCGCTCAACGTCGACCAGCGCACTGAGAGCACTCGGTCCTTGGGACAGACGCGAGCACGGCCGATCTGCGGTGAGAACGTTCGGATTGCCGTGGCGGTCCAACGTTCCGGTCAGGCCTGGCTGGACCGGATCCCACCACGCCCCCGTGGACAGTTGCACGATGCCCGGCATGACGTCGTCCGACAGGACCGCGCCCGCGAGACAGCTACCTCGATCGTTGTAGACGCGCACGATCATGCCGCTCTCGATGCCGCGCGACGCAGCGTCCAACGGATTCATCGTCACGGGCTCACGACCACCGATCTTCGAACTGAGACTGCGGCCACCGTTGTCGTACTGACTGTGCAAGCGTGAGGCCGGCTGATTCGAGATCAGATGCAGCGGGAATCGGTCCGACAGATCGGCACGAAGCCACTCCACTGGTTCGAACCACTTCGGATGCCCGGCGCAGTCGTCGTAGCCGAACGAGTCGATCTCCTCGGAGAAGATCTCGATCCGGCCCGACGGCGTCAGCAGGGGGAAACGCTGCGGATCTGAGCGGAGGTCCTCGAAACTGCCGGGGAACGGTCCGGTCGCCGCCGGCAGCTCAGCGGTGGAGCTGCGCCAGAAGTCGTCGAAGCTCGGCAACGCGGCATCGCCGCCGAGCTTGGCCCTCGTCTGCTCGTAAAGGTGTCGGACCCACTCGATCTCGGAGCGCGACTCCGTGAACTCCCGCTCGTACCCGAGCCGGGAGGCCAAGGCGGCGAAGATGTGGTGATCGGTGCGCGACTCGCCCGCCGGCTCGCGGACCTTCGGCATCGCGACGATGTGGGGGTCCGAAAATCCGGCGGCGAAGTCGTCGCGCTCCAGGCTGGTGGCGACGGGCAGCACGATGTCCGCGAACTTGGCCGTGGTGTTCCACCAGGCTTCGTGAACCACCACCGTGTCAGGGGTCTGCCAGGCGCGCGCCAACCGGTGGAGATCTTGGTGGTGGTGGAACGGGTTCCCTCCACACCAGTAGATCAGGCGAAGCTCGGGCAACGTGAGGCGCCGGCCGTCGTAGTCGATGGTCTTGCCCGGGTGCAGCAGGGCATCGGCGATCCTTGCCACTGGGATGAAATCCGGAACAGGGTTGGAAACCTCGGGTATCGTCCCCACGAAGGGGCGATCTGGGGCAACGCCTGTCGCGTCCATCGTCGCGTACCCTGCGCCCCAGCCGCAGCCGGGCCGACCCATCGAGCCCGCCATGGCGGCCAGTACGACAGACATCCAGATCGGTTGTTCACCATGGTCTGCCCGTTGCACCGCGTAGTTGACCATGATGAGAGAACGCTGGGTGGTGAGGCGGCCGGCGAGGTCGGTGATCGCGTCGCGGCTGATTCCCGTGATCTTCGCTGCCCAGGCAGCATCCTTCGGGATGCCATCGAGCTCGCCGACCAGGTAGGAGGTGAAGCGATCGAACCCGACGCAGCACCGGCGAAGGAAGTCCTCATCGTGCCACCCGTTGACCAGCATCGTGTGTGCGATGCCGAGCATCGCGGCGGTGTCGGTGTTGGGGATGACGGGCAACCATTCGGCGTCGAGGAAGCCGGCGGTATCGCTGCGGATGGGGCTGATGTTCACGAACCGCACCCCAGCCTCACGGCACTGGCGTTGCAGGTTCTGCGTCTGGTGCCTGGCCAGCCCACCAGGGTTGATCTGGCTGTTCTTGAGGGCAAGCCCTCCAAACGCCACCACAAGCTCACAGTTCTCGGCTATCTCACCCCACATCGGCATCCGGGACTGGTAGCTCCACGGATGGCCGCCGATCACATGAGGGAGGATGACCTCCAACGCCGCGGTGCTGTAGGTGTTGCGAGAGTCGGTGTATCCCCCTCCCAGCGCCAGGAACCGGTGGAGCTGACCCTGCGCGTGGTGGAACCTGCCCGCACTCGCCCAGCCGTAGGACCCGCCGAACACCGCGCTGTCTCCGTGCTGTGAACGAACTCGACGGAGTTCATCGCTCACCAGCGCGATCGCATCGTCCCAGCTCACCTCCACGAAGGCGTCCGTACCTCTGGCCGTGTCGTGGGCGCGCGGCTCGCCGTTCAGCCAGCCCTTGCGCACCGCGGGGCGCAAGACGCGAGCGCTGTCGTCGGCGGCTGTCACCATTCCGGGGCCGATCGGCGATGGCACGGGGTCATCGTGCCTCGGCTCGATTCGCACCAGGTGGCCGGAATCGACTACGGCGATATAACTACCCCAGTGCGTCGCAACCGACATGC
Organism: Nonomuraea antimicrobica; assembly: GCF_039536965.1. Classification (NCBI taxonomy): domain Bacteria; kingdom Bacillati; phylum Actinomycetota; class Actinomycetes; order Streptosporangiales; family Streptosporangiaceae; genus Nonomuraea; species Nonomuraea antimicrobica. Next base: position 150,340 of record NZ_BAAAZP010000067.1, read on the forward strand.
GTCGTTCCGCCATGCATCAACTCCGACTCTGAAGTTTCCGCCTGATATTGGACAGCGGTTGCTAACGTCATACCCCGGGCACTACAAAGTGACCGTTGCCGTAGAGAAGCGGATGGGCTACGGGACCCCAGAGCGGAAAACGCCAACGTCCCGGCGAACACCCTCGCAATCAGAGGCGACATCCCCTGAAGAGGCCGCGAGCGACCAGGTCAAGAGCAGCAGCTCCTCGCGGGTGGTCAATTCGGCGACGGGGCGGCCGTGGGCGAGCAGGGAGCGTCGACGCGATTGTGATCGCCCACCGCTCCGGGCAGGAACGGTGTCCCCCCAGTCGTCCAGGCACCCGGCCGCCCGCCATACCTTCATCACATCGAGACCCAGGCGGCCCTCCGCGCGAACTGGCTCAGCGCTGAGCAGTCACTCTGTCGTCCCACGGCCCGTTTCTGCCATATTCCGGTGCCACCCCTGATGGACACGCCCGTGCTGCCGGGCGGCCGGGGACCATGCGATCGCTCCAGACGTTGCCGGTCACACGCTCTTCCACTTTTGCGACGGCATGTCCTATAGTTTGGGACGTGACGTCGCAAAAACGCGATCAGGAAGGACCCGACGCCGTCGGGCAGCCCTGGGAGTCGGGCGAGCACACCTGGACTGCGTCCGCACCGCTTCGAGTTCTGCGGCGATTTCCCGCGCTCGGCGGTCGGCAAGCTGTCGCGCCGTCAGTTGCGCGAGGAGTACGGAAGGTATTCGTCCATGAGAATTCAGGCAGCGGTCCTGCGTGATCCCGCCAAGCCCTTCGCCGTCGAGGACGTCGACCTGCACGACCCCGGGCCCGGCGAGGCCCTGGTCCGGGTGGTCGCGGCGGGCATGTGCCACACCGACGTCGTCCTGCGCGTGCTCCCGCGGCTCGCGATGCCGATGATCTTCGGGCATGAGGGCTCGGGCGTGGTCGAGGCGGTCGGTCCCGGGGTGAGCCGGGTCAGGCCGGGCGATCACGTGGTGATGAGTTTCGACTCGTGTGGCTGGTGCGCCCAGTGCCAGACGGGCGCGCCGGCGTACTGCGCGGAGTTCATGGCCCGCAACCTGTCCGGTTCACGCGTGGACGGCACCAGCGGAGCCACCGATCTGACCGGAGCCCCGGTCGCCGCCCGCTGGTTCGCGCAGTCGTCCTTCGCCACGCACGCCGTGGCCACCGAACGCAACCTGGTTGTGGTGGACCCGTCGCTCCCACTCGACCTGCTCGGCCCGCTGGGGTGCGGCTTCCAGACAGGCGCGGGCGCCATGCTCAACTCCCTGTCCGTACGGCCGGGCGACGGCGTCGCCGTGTTCGGCGCGGGAGCCGTGGGCCTCGCGGCGGTGATGGCCGCCAAGGTCGCGGGGGCCGCCGACATCGTCGCGATGGACCTGCACCCCGCCCGCCGCGACCTGGCCGCGGAACTCGGCGCCACCCGCGTGCTGGACGGCGCCGATCCTGAGCTGGCCGCCGCGATCGGGCAGGTCGACCACTCCTTCGACACCACGGGGGTGACCTCGGTGATGACGACGGCCGTACGCGTCCTGCGGACGGGAGGGACCTGCGGCCTGGTCGGCGCGGGCGGCGGCGAGCTGACGTTACGGCCGGACATCCTGGCCGGCCGCAACGTGCGCTACATCCTCGAAGGCGACGCCGTGCCCCAGCAGTTCATCCCCCGGCTGATCGAGCTGTGGCGGCAGGGCCGCTTCCCGTTCGAGCGGCTGATCCGCACCTACCCGCTCGACGACGTCAACGCGGCCGAACGCGACTCCGCCGAAGGCGTCACCGTCAAACCCGTCCTCCTTCCGTAAAAGGGGAGCCATGTACCAGATGACCATCGGCGGCTCGCCGGTCCCGGGCGCGGGCACGTTCGAGGTGATCGACCCCGCGACGGGCGAACCCTTCGCCCAAGCCCCCGACTGCACGCCCGACCAGCTCGACCAGGCCATGAACGCCGCGGCGGCGGCCTGGCGGACCTGGCGGCGCGACGATGACGCCCGCCGCGAGGCCCTGCGCAGGGCCGCGGACGCGATCGAGGCGGCCGCCGACCGGCTGGCCCCGATCCTCACCGCCGAGCAGGGCAAACCCCTCAAGGACGCCCGCAACGAACTCGCCGGCGCGGTCGTCTGGCTGCGCTACTACGCCGATCTGGAGCTGCCGCGCGAGATCGTCCAGGACGACGCCCGGGGCTACGCCGAGATCGTCCGGCGCCCGCTCGGCGTCGTGGCCGCCATCACGCCGTGGAACTTCCCGATCACGCTGGCCATGTGGAAGATCGCGCCCGCGCTGCGGGCGGGCAACACGGTCGTGGTCAAGCCGTCGCCGTACACGCCGCTCACCACGCTCGCCGTGGGGGAGCTGCTCCAGCAGGCGCTGCCGCCCGGCGTGCTGAACGTGGTCAGCGGGCGCGACCCGCTCGGCGCCCGCATGACCGCCCACCCCGTGCCCAGGAAGATCAGCTTCACCGGCTCGACGGCCACCGGCAGACGCGTCGCCGCCGCCGCGGCGGACGACCTCAAGCGCCTCACCCTGGAGCTGGGCGGCAACGACCCGGCCGTCATCCTCGACGACGCCGATCCCGAGCAGATCGCCGACCGGCTGTTCTGGGGCGCGTTCGGCAACAACGGCCAGATCTGCCTGGCCGTCAAACGGGTCTACGCGCCCGAACGCCTCCACGACGACCTCGTCGAGGCGCTGGCCGTACGGGCCAGGTCGGTCAGGGTGGACGCGGGAACCGCCGAGGGCGCGCAACTCGGCCCGCTCAACAACCGGCCCCAGTTCGATCGGGTGGCCGGCCTGGTGGCCGACGCCCTGCGCGACGGCGCGGTCGCCGCCGCCGGCGGCGCGCCCATCGACCGGCCCGGCTACTTCTACCAGCCCACCATCCTCGCCGGCCTCGGCGACGGCACCCGGATCGTGGACGAGGAGCAGTTCGGCCCCGCCCTGCCCGTCATCGCCTACCGGGACCTGGACGACGCCGTCGAGCGGGCCAACGCCGGCGACTACGGGCTGACCGCGTCGGTGTGGTCGCCTGACCTGGACCGGGCCGCGCAGGTCGCGGCCGAACTGGAGGCGGGCCAGGTCTCGGTCAACGTCCACGGCCTCGGCGTACGACCCGACCTGCCGTTCGGCGGCCACAAGCAGAGCGGCCTCGGCGTCGAGAACGGCCCCTGGGGCCTGTACGGCTTCACCGACCTCCAGGTCCTCACCCGACCCGCCAAACCCTGAGGAGCACACATGAGTCTGCCGATCCATACCAACGACCATCCCTTCACCACGGACCAGGACATCTCCAGCACCGCGTTCTGGCGGCAGACCTTCCGCGAACGGGACGAGACCTTCGCCTGGCTACGCGCCAACGCGCCCGTGAGCTGGCACCCGCCGCTACGCGACGAGCGCACTCCCGACGCGTTCGGCCAGCGCGGCTTCTGGGCCGTCACCCGCTCGGCCGACATCCGCGACGTGAGCCTGGACAACACCACCTACAGCTCCGCGCTCGGCGGCACCACCTTCCGCCCTTCGGCGCGCGGCAGCGGCCTCAACGGCAGCTTCCTCGAGATGGACCCACCCGACCACACCCGCTACCGCAAGATCTTCAGCGCGGCCTTCACCCCCAAGGCGGTCTCACGGCTGCAGCAGCAGATCCGCGACCGGGCCCAGCGGATCGTCGAGCGCGTCATCGGCGCCGGGGACATCGACTTCGTCACCGAAGTGGCGGCCAAACTGCCCATGATGACCGTGGCCGACCTGATCGGCATCCCGGAGAGCCAGGTGGAGGCGTTCACGCGCGCCGGAGACAACCTCGTCAGCATGGGCCACACCGACGTCATGCCGGACGGGACGACACTGGAGGAGTTCGCCATAGAGCAGGTCACCGTGCTCGCCGGCCTGGGACTCGAACTCATCGAGCACCGCCGCGCCCACCCGGCCGACGACCTGGCCACCGCGATCGCCGAAACCAGATTCGACGGGCGTCCCCTGACCGTCGAGGAGATCGCCTCGATCATGGCGCTGCTGAGCGTGGCCGGCAACGACACCACCAAGCAGACCACCTCCTGGACCGCCCTCGCGCTGGCCCAGCACCCGGACCAGAAGGCATGGCTCACCGAGGACCTGGACGGCAGGATCGGCCCGGCCATCGAGGAGTTCGTCCGCTACGCCTCGCCGGTCATCGAGTTCGCCCGCACCGCCACGACCGACACCGAACTCGCAGGACAGCAGATCACCGCAGGCGACAAGGTCGTCCTGTTCTACTGCTCCGGCAACAGGGACGAGTCGGTGTTCGACGACCCGTACGCCTTCGACGTGCGCAGGCCGTCCATGCGGCACGTCGGGTTCGGCGGCGGAGGCGTGCACTTCTGCCTCGGCAACCACATCGCCAAGGCCCAGCTCCGCGCCCTGTACACCGAGATCCTCACCAAACTGCCCGGACTGGAGGTCACCGGCGAGCCGGAGTACCTGACCAGCGAATTCATCAACGGCATCCGACACCTGCCCGTGCGAGTGTGAACGTGAAACGCATCCAAGTGGACCGGACCCGCTGCACCGGAATCGGCGTCTGCGAGTCGGTCGCCCCCGACGTGTTCGAGGTCGACGACGACGGCACGCTCGTGCTCAGCTCCGAGCTGGTCGAGCACGACCTCGACACCGTCGCCGAGGCCGTACGGTCGTGCCCCGCCTTGGCCCTGACCCTGGTGGACGCGGACGGGAACCTGGCGGAAGACGCGGCGGGGCGATGACCGGGCCATCCCGGGGCACGACGGGCTTCGTGGTGGTCGGCGCGGCCCTCGCGGGCCTGCGCGCCGTCGAGGCCGCGCGAGCGGCCGGCTACGCGGGGCCGATCACCCTGATCGGCGCGGAGACCCACCTGCCGTACGACCGGCCGCCACTGTCCAAGGCGTTCCTGACCACGCCGGACGCGGACCCGGTCCACTACCGGGACGCGGACGCGCTCCGCGCGTTGGAGGTGGACCTGCGCCTGGGCAGCCCGGCGGTCCGGCTCGACCCGGTACGCCGGACCGTGCTGGCCGGCGGCCGGGAGACACCGTATGACCGGCTGCTGATCGCCACCGGCGCCGAGCCCCGCCGCCTCGCCCACCTGCCGCGGACGGCCGGGGTCCTGACCCTGCGCACCGTGGACGACGCCCGCGCGCTGCGCACGGCCATCCGGCCGGGACTGCGGCTCGTGATCGTCGGCGCGGGGTTCATCGGCTCGGAGATCGCCTCGTCGGCCCGTGCGCTCGGCGCCGAGGCGGTGATCGTGGATGCGGCGGAGATCCCGCTCGTCAGAGCGGTGGGGGAGGTGGTGGGCCAGGCCCTGGCCGGCCTGCACGGCAGGCACGGGACCCGGCTCGTCCGCGGCACCGGCGTGGCGGCCCTGCTCGGCGGCGACCGCGTGACGGGCGTGCGGCTCGGCACCGGCGAAACGCTCGCGGCCGACCTGGTGCTCGTCGGGGTGGGCGCCGCACCGGCCACCGGCTGGCTGGCGGGCTCGGGCATCGCCCTGCACCCGTCCGACGGGGGAGTGCTCTGCGACGAGCACCTGGCGACCTCCCTGCCCGGCGTCTATGCCGCGGGCGACGTCGCGCGCTGGCCGAACCGGCTGCTCGGCGAGACCATGCGCCTGGAGAACTGGACCAATGCCGCGGATCAGGCCGCCGTCGCGGCGGTCAACGCGTTGTTCCCCGAGCGGGCCCGTCCCTACGAGACGGTGCCGTACTTCTGGAGCGACTGGTACGGCCGACGCATCCAGTTCGTCGGCTCGCCCGCGGCCGACGACGTCGCGTTCGTGTCAGGAGGCCCGGACGAGGACCGGTTCGTCGCGCTCTACCGCCGGGGTGACCGCCTGATCGGCGCCGCGACCCTCGACGAGCCACGCAAGATCATGAAGTACCGGCGGTTCATCGCGGGCCGGGGCGCCTGGGACCGCGCGGCGGACGCCTTGGCCGGCCGCCTGCCCAGATAGCGCCGCACCGCTCGGGCCGCACCACGCGGATCAAGACGCCCTGCGAGTGCCCCGCGGTCGCCTCCGCCGTCCTAACGGCCGCTTCCCGTGTCCTCGTGGTCGTTTCCATCACGCTCTGACCGGAGCGCGTTGAGCAGGAAGTGTGTGACGACCCCGGCCGTGGCGCCCGCCGACTCGGGGTCGCTCACCACGCGATGCAGCGCCGGCTGCATGACGCCCACCATCAGCTCGAAGGTCAGCTCCACATCGTCCACCGGCCCGAACTCTCCCGCGTCGATGCCTTCCACGATGATCCGCATCACGTGCGTCTGCACGGCCTCGAACGGCGCGGCGAGTTTGGCCCGTTCATCGGCCGGCATCGCCGTGGACACGTCGTGCAGCAGCAGCAGACGCCGCGTTCCGCCGGCGAAGGAGACCAGCAGCAGCCTGACGACCTCGCCCAGGCGCGTCGCGGCGAACAGCGTGCGGTCGTCGGCGATGCGCCCGATCTCCTCGCTCAGCGAGCGGCCCGACCGTTCGAACGTCGCGACAAGCAGCCCCGCCTTGTCATCGACGTAGTTGTAGATGGTGTTCCTCGCCATGCCGGCGCGGGCGGCCACGTCCGACAGTGAGATCGCCTCGTAGTCGCGCTCGTCCAGCAGCGAGTCGAAGGAGTCGAGCAGCGCGTTCCAGGTCAGGGCGCGGTGTGCGGCCAGATTGCCAGCGCGGATCTTCGGCATGTCTCACGTTCTCGCTGCAGGGAAGGACGATCCGGGTTTCGCGACACTGTATCGCAAAGCTTTACGACGTAGCGTCGCAACAATGATCGAGGTGATCGAGATGAATGGCGGGAAACGAGTACCCATGGTGGCTCGTGTTTCGCAGGCATGGGTGATCATGTGTCGGCTGCGGCACAGGCTGCGTGGACGGCGTGGGCTTCTTTGGGTGTGGCTTGGTCGGGAGCTTGGGGTCGAAAACGTTCGGCGATGATGACGCAGCGGAGCTTGATCAGTATGTCGTCGACGGCTCTACTCCGCGCCCTTCCAGGTCCGATCATCGATCCAGACACAATCGACGACCTGAAAGGTGCGCCGCCGAGACCCGCTCGGCGGCGTACTCCACGAATACTCACATGTCGCTTGAACTGCGCGGATGGGGTTTTCGGCAGGCACAGCGCCGGTCGGCGCGCGGCAAGCGGCTGACAGGACCGGCGACCAAGCAGCGCATAAAGGCTACGATCCGCACAGTCCTGGCCGCCGCCCAGCGCGAACACCTGGTCACGTTCAACGCGGCTGCACTGGTGGCGCTGAAACCGGCGCCCCGGCCGAAGGGCGTCCGTCTGGACGAAGGCACGCGTCGCAGCCTTCAACGAGGCGTGTTGACCGCCCCTAATGGCACGCTAATGGCACGACGATCAGCCCGTCACCTGGTGTTTCCCACGCGACGCGCGCATCCCGCCCGCCTGATCATCCCGTCTGCCGTCGACCCGCCCGAAGGGGAAGCGGGCCAGGGCCACGGGGACAAGGCGGAGCGCCCCGCCGGACGAACGACCTGGGCGCCGTGGCCCTGGCCCGCTCGGCTTGTCCCAGGTCGATGGCGGGCGGGATGATCAGGCTTCCACCTCAGCCACCAAATGCCTCCAGCGGCGGGACGGCGATCATCCCGGAGCCGGAGCGCCCCCGCCGGAGGCTGGGTCTAGCCATGGATGGAGCGTTCTGCGTATGGATGATCTGGCTTGGGCTGATTGGCTCGCCGCGCTCGCTCCGGGCGTGCGAGCTGAGGCCACGGCGCTTCGCGATAGATTCGCAGCTCTGGGTGCGGAAGATCCTGAAGGGCTCACTCGGGTAGAGATGGATGAGGGGATACCTCACCTCGCGAGGTTCCGGCTCCTGCGCGGCTTGTGGTCAGAGCACATCGATGCCCACCGAGACAGCGCCGCCACCTGGATAGCCAACACACGACGAGAGCTTCAGGGCAACCCAGGCAGGCCCTTCTCCGATGCGGGGAAGGTGTTGCTTCGCCTGGTGGACGAGTTGGGTGTTAGCCCGGAGGAGATCGGCACCTTGGCTCGATGGGTCGCCTTTGAGACCATCTTCGGGGTGCTGTATCGCCTTGATGAGCCGGATCTCGCCGAGGACAATGTGCCGGAGATGCTCCAGGAGCAGCTTCCAAGCTGGCTCCTGGTCGAGGTCACCGGACGTGATCTGGTACCGACCGGCCGAACCCTTGTAGGGCTGCATGAGGATCTACTTGGAGTGGATCCAAGCGGACGGGACGGACGTCCGGAGCTGCCGGTCGAATGACAGCGGCGCGTCGCTGTCGTCGGCGAGCTTCTTCGGTACGGCGGGTGTGTTGGTCGGCGGTGCGGCCCGCGCTGCCGCCGTCCGGGACTGATCGGGGCGGTTGCCAGGATGTCACGTACCAGCCGGAGGGCTGCGGTGCGGCCGGTGACTTCCTCGGGGGCGAGTTCGCCTGCGGCGCGCAGGATGTGAAGTGCCTTGTCGTGCTGGTTCCACATCAAGAATGCGCGGGAGGTGTCCAGCAGCAGTGTGGCCTTGCGTTCGTTGATCGGTAGTTTGTCCAGCTCGACCTGGCGTGCGTAGTCGATGGCCTACGCCAAGGTCTGGCAGGAAGCTCGGACGTACGCCTTCACGCCCGACCAGGCTGCCTCTCCTCCGGCGGGCAGGGCGTACGATCTTCGGCACGCGGCCGTCTCGCTCTGGCTCAACGCAGGCGTGCACGCCCCGGAGGCGGCCGAACGAGCGGGTCACGGCGTGGACGTGATGCTCCGCGTCTACGCCAAGTGCATCGACGGCCAACGAGAAGTCGCCAACCGGCGCATCTTGGGCGTGCTAGCTGCATGATCCACAACCACCGGCAGGACCCCGGGACATCTCGGGGTCCTTTCGCCGTTCCTGGCCTCGAAACCGCCGCGCCCACCTGGGAAAACGGGGCCTCGAGCGTTCCACGTATGTTCCGCGACCAGTGGCACAGGGCTGCTTTCGGCCGCCTCACCCTGCCTACGCGACAAGACCACCGATCATGCAAAAGACCAGGTCAACCCGCAGATTGCCTGGTCTCGGTTGCGCGCCCTGCAGGATTCGAACCTGCGACCGTCGGATTAGAAGCAAGATCCTTTAGTGCCGCGACGTGCCGTTGGGTGACGGTTCGTGCCACCTAAGCGCGTTTTGTGTGTCAGGCGGCGCCGGATCCTGCCGGCGTGTGACGGGGCGTACGAGCACGCACCGAGCACGACCGCCGCCCTATTCGGCCGTTGCATCATAGCTCGCGGAAGTGAAGCCCACGTTCCAGTCATGCAGGCACTGTCCGTGGAGGTCGCTCGCAGTGCTCGACACGTGCTCCGCACACGCCGCCTACTACAGCGTAGACCCCTGCCGGAGTCGCCCCTGGCTCGCGCGACCTGTCCGACGAGAACAAGGGCCAAGGGGAGCAGCATTGTCGGAGCCACCTCGTATGCTGGCGATCACCCAGCCCCTCGTTCGTGAGGTGTCGTGATGGCCAAGAAAGAACGCATACCCACTGGAGTCCAGAGTGCGTTGTTCAACCTATCTCGATGCTGCTATGCCCCTGGCTGCTCCCGACCAGTAGTGCAGATAATTGACGGACATCCTGTAGTCACAGCAGAAATGGCACATATTTGCGGCGAAAATCCCGGTAGCGCCAGATATGACGCATCGATGTCCCCAGCAGAGCGGTCTAGCATCCAGAATATAATTCTGCTATGCGTAGGTCACCATAAACTCATCGATAGAGAGCCGACCGCAAAGCAATATACAGTCGAAATACTGCAATCTTGGAAGGTGGAACGCGAAGGAGACTATGCAGCCACACTAAACGGAATCGGCGTAGTGACGGAATCAAAACTGCAAGAGCTCATCGTAGACGCTGTCGCCAGAACAAAGGATGACCTACTTTCCGCGATTAATTCCCTTAAATCATCTAATGGCGAGATGGTCGAAACTCTGCGCTCCCTGATTACGGAATCATTCGATCGTTTGTATGCCGTCGAAGATATCGAACTACTCCACGAGGCAGCGCTCCGCCTGACTCACCTCCATGACCACGCGCCCATGATCCACGAAGCAGCGCGAAATCTCATCCATCTACACGACCACGCGTGGCCTCTGCATGAGGCGGCCATCAAGCTTGGGAACCTCGAGCACATGTCATGGACCCTCCGGAATGCCGTAGACCAGATCCAGTGGCATACGCTCAGGGATTTCTCCGACAAGGTCGGCGACTTGAGCAGTGGATCGCCCCGTTTGACAGATCATGATTTCTCTTCATCCGAGCTAGCGGCAACTGTTAACCGGTTAGAAGCAGCGATAAAGAATCTCGACATCGTTAGATCTCAGCCCACGATGGAGCCTAGACAGGGTTCTACCACACCATGGAGGTTCACAGCTATCTCCGAGAGGGTCTGGCTAACGCGGGGGTTTATTATTGGCATTAGTTTTGCTGTCACAATTGCCATATGTGCAGCAATTGTCGCTATCAATGCCAGCGGTCCATGACCTCTGCGCCTGCCGAAAATTACGTCCGCCCAGGTCGTGCGCCTGCTTGGGCTACGTGCGGCATGCACGAGTTCCGGCGAGCAGGAGAGGGAGGCGGGTGCGGCATGATGATCAGCCGTGCTCCTTCGCCTGGCCTACCTCACCGTCACCAACGCTTTCGCCGCACTGCGTTTGCTACCCGTGAGCGATCGGGACAAGAACGTGGAGATTCTTGCCCTGCGCCACCAGATCACCGTCCTTGAACGCCAACTCGGCGCTGACACCAGAGTGCGATTCGCGCCTGAGGACCGAGCCTTTCCCGTCGCGCTCCTGATCTCGCTGCCCCGCGAGGCCCTGCGCCAACTGAGACTCATCGTCCGGCCGGACATCGTCCTACGGTGGCATCGGGATCTGATGAGACGGCGTCATGCCCGTAGGTGCCGGCCGAAGCGGGCTGGCCGCCCGCCCACCGTCCGCTCCATCCGCACCCTCATCCTGCGCTTGGTTAGGGAGAATCCCAGCTGGGGCTACCGGCGGATCCACGGGGAGCTCACCACCCTCGGCGTCAAGGTCGCGCCGTCCACGGTGTGGGAGATCCTCAAGCAGGCAGGTCTTGATCCGGCGCCCGAGCGGGCGTCCACCACGTGGGCCGACTCCTGCGCTCCCAAGCCGATGCCATAATGGCCGCCGGCTTCTTCGAGACTGTCCCCCTGAACGGGCAGCGCCAGTACATTCTTGGCCGTCATCGAGCACGCCACCCAGGCGCATCCGCGTGCTCGGCACCACCGCGCACCCGAGCGCCGACTGGGTCACTCAGGCGATCAAGAACCTGGTGATGGATCTGGACGATGCGGGCTGCCGGGCGCGCTATCTGATCCGAGATCGGGATGGGAAGTTCCCCACCCAAAAAGGATCTTTACATAAGATCACAATACATGTGATGATCACTCCGTTTTGCCACATCTGTTCGGAAGGCTCGAGTGAAACCATCACGAACAGTGTCCGGCTTATCCAGCCGGACGCGACGCCGCGCTGCCCTGATCGCAGCCCTCGCCATGCCGCTCTCGCTCATCAGCGCACCCGCGCTCGCCCAGGACCCCACGCCACCCCCCACAACCCCGCCGAACGCTCCCGCCACCCCCACCGGTAAGGCGCTGGCGCAGGCCAAGAAGGACAACCGGCGCATCGAGATCGAGTCGCTGCGCTCGGAGAACACCACCTACTACGCCAACCCCGACGGCAAGACCCTGCGGATGGAGCAGTACCTGGAGCCCATCCGGGTCAAGAACGCCGATGGCAAAGGCTTTACACCGATCGACACCACGCTCATCGAGGCGAACGGAGTCATCAAGCCCAAGGCGGCCAAGGGCGGCCTGACACTGTCCGCGGGCGGCGACACCGAAGCGATCAGGAGCAAGAGCGGCGACCTCGCCGCCAGGATCGACGCTCCGAGCACGTTGCCCGAGCCCACGCTCAACGGCAGCACCGCCACCTACGCCTCGACGTACGGTAAGGGCATCGACCTGGTCGTCACCGCCACCCCGACCGGGTTCCGCCAGCAGATCGTCATCCGGCAACGCCCTGCCGGGCCGGTGACGTTCCGCGTCCCCGTGGATCTGCCCAAGGGCATCTCCTTCGGTAAGAACGCCAAGGGGCAGCCGACGCTGAAGAACCAGGACGGCAAGCACAGCCTCGACATCCGCCCTGCGGCACTGCTGGACGCGAAGGCCGCCGACGCGAACGCCGACCTCGGCACCGTCAGGGTCGGCAGGGCCCAGGTGAGCCTGGACGACTCGGCGCTGGTGTACAGCCCCGACGCGGCCTTCCTCACCGACCCGGAGACCACGTTCCCGGTGACCATGGCCGCCGTCGACGACGACTGGTACGAGTGCACGCTCGGTGGCGATCCCTGCCCTCCCGGCGATCCGATGGACACGTACATCAATGACGTGGACCTCACCGACAGCTGGGACATGCACTACCGCGACCAGATGTGGGTCGGCAAGTCCTACGCCAGCGACATCGCCAAGCGCTGGCGCGCCTACATTCAGTTCCCGCTGCCGAACGCGACCGACCCGTTCTGGGGCTCGAACATCCAGAACGCCGACCTGGAGTTGTGGAACTACCTGTCCAACGACTGCGGCGAGTTCGTCGGCTCCGGAATCACCGCCCGGCGGGTCACGTCCGACTGGGACCATCTGACCCTGCAGTGGGGCAACCAGCCGTCGGTCACCAACGTGGGCGCGGACACCGAGTACGGGGCGTACAGCCCCGACTGCGCCGGCTCGATGAACTACGAGCACGATCTCATCCACTCGGTCGACACCATCGTCCAGGACTGGGCGGACGGGGAAACGAACTACGGGTTCCAGCTCCGCGCCGGTGACGAATCGGAGTTGCGGAACTGGCGCCGCTACCGCAGCCGCGAGCAGACCAGCGGCTATCCTGCCCACGGCCCCAGGCTCAAGGTCGACTTCGAGCCGCCAGTGCCGCCTCGCCAGGAAACTGTCGTGATCTCCAGTCCGACCCTCATGGAGACCTTTCCCGAATATGAGGAAGCGATCCAGAAGTCGGTCTTCGTACCCGAGTCAGAAGCGGATCGGGAGGAGCTCGGTCTCAGCCCTGAAGTCGCCAGGATGGCGGCAGCAAAACGTGATGGTCAACCGTATTTCGTCGGTTCCGACATGCTCAACCTCGGCGGCCCTGAACCAGAGGGTGACGACGCCACGGATCCCGATGAGGAAGAGGTCTTCCCTCCTCGTGTGCTGACGCACGAACCTGCGGGCAACGCCACCGGGGTGCCACTCGACGCTCAGATACGCATGACGTTTACTGAGCCGGTCGGAGAGACCGCCGTCTCGGTGAAGCCCTCGTCAGGTGCCGAGGTGGAGGGCTCCCTGTCGGAGGACACCACAAAAAAGACCGTGACGTTCACTCCACGACAGCCGCTGAGCCCAGGCACCACGTACACGGTGACCGTCTCGGGAGCCATCGACGAGTGGGACAACCAGATGTCTCCCTACACATGGTCCTTCCGCACCACCGACCAGGCGGCCGCCCACTGGACGTTCGACGAGGGTACCGGGAAGATCGTCGCCGATTCGTCCGGCAACGGTCACAGCGCATCGCTCAACGACACGGCGGCGTGGATTGCGGGCAAGAGCGGTAACGCGATCTCCAACGTGCCGTCGCAGGCGCGGATAGCCGCCTCCAGCTCTGCGGCCAAGCAGGGAAAGGCCGTCGAGGTCACCGATGAAACGACCGCGACCAGCATCACGTACGCGTTGCCGGATGGGAAGGCGTTCCGGACGGAGGTCGCTGCGGGTCCCATACGGACCAAGCAGAACGGCGTGTGGGTGCCGATCGACACCACGCTGTTCGAGCATGGAGGTGTTCTGCGTCCGAAGGCGATCGCTTCGAATGCGTCGGTGGAAATCTCGACGGGCGGCGCCGGGACATTCGTGCGAATGACCGCGCATGGGCAGTCGTACGCGCTGCGCTGGCCGACACCGCTACCCAAGCCGATGGTCAAGGGTGGCGTCGTCACCTATACCGACGCCGCCGGTGCCGGGGCTGACCTGGTGGTGACGGTGCTACCGACCGGGTTCCGGCACGACGTGGTGCTGCGCCAGCGACCGTCGAAGCCGCTGGAGCTGCGCATCGGCGTGGAGAGCGATGGCCTGACCCTGTCCGAAGGCAAGGGCGGACGTCTGCTGCTGAAGGGCAAGGACAAGAAGCTCGTGGCCTCAGCGCCGCAGCCGATCATGTGGGACGGTAGCGCCAAGGGCCGCCTCCCACTGGCCAGGCACGCGGTCATCGACACCGAAGTCGTATCCAACACCGGGCGCACAGAGCTGGTGCTCAAGCCCGACCACGCGTTCCTGTCGGACTCGAAGACCGTGTACCCGGTCCGGGTGGACCCGACTACGACGCTGCCAAGCAATAACGACCTCAGTGTCCTCAGCACCGATACAGCTGACTCGCCGGCCTACCCGACCAGCAACGCCCTTCCAGTAGGTGTGCAAACAGGCCAGAAGATGCGCGCCCTTCTGCGCTTCGACACCACCTCGCTCGTGGGCAAAACCGTTACCGATGCCAGGCTGTCGATGTCGATCATCAGTGCCCAGACCTGCGGAGCATCAGTCGGGCAGGGTGTACAGGCGGCCCGGGTGACCGGCGCCTGGGATGAGAACAACCTCTATTGGGCGAACAAGCCCGCCTTCACCACCGAAGACGCCCAAATCAACAAAACATCCATCGACTGCGCGAGCACCCAGACTCCGACGGAATGGAACATCACCGGCATCAGCCAAGACTGGGCGGCCGGCGCGGCCAACCACGGCCTGGTACTGAAGGCTCCGACCGAAAACACCACCATCGAATGGCGGATGTACGCCTCCTCCGACGACACCGAATGGAACGCCCCGCCCAAGCTGGTCGTCACGACCAGCGCGCCCGCGTCCTCCCCCACGATCGCTAATTTCACGATCACCCCGGCGCAGGATGTTGCCGGCACGACCGTGACCAGCTCGCTCACCCCGCAACTGGCCGCCACCGTCGCCGACACCGCTGGCGGCAATCTGACCAGCGAGTTCGAGGTCGACCATGACCCGGCCGCAACCGGGCAGGGCACCGGCCAGATCTGGGCCGGTGCCTCATCTGCGGTCGCCTCCGGAAGCCAGGCCGCTGTCGGTGTCCCCGCAGGGAAGCTGGCAGATGGCTGGAAGGTCCGCTGGCGAGCTCGTGCAGTCAATGCCGCGGCCGCCACCGCCTCGGCGTGGTCGTCTTGGCAGACAGCCACGGTCGATGTACCCAATCCTACGGTCGGCGCCTTCCAGGTCACCCCCTCACAGGTGGTGAACGGCGTCACCGTGTCCACGAGCGTGACCCCGACACTCCGCACCACGGTCACCGACCCGGCCGCCCAGCCAGTGCGGGCGGAGTTCGAGGTCGAGCACGACCCGGCCGCGACCACGCAGGGCACCGGCCAGATCTGGACCGGCGCCGTGGACAACGTCGCATCCGGCACCCAGGCCAGCATCGCCGTCCCCAACGCGAAACTCACGGACGGGTGGAAGGTGCGCTGGCGGGTCCGAGCGATCAACACCGCCACCACGGTCGGCTCACTCTGGTCGGACTGGCAACTCCTAACCGTGGACGTGCCGGACCCGGCCTCCGAACCGTCCGTCGGCGCCTTGCAGGTCACCCCGTCCGAGCAGGTGGACGGAACCACTGTCACCCCCACCCTCACCCCAGCTCTGCTGACCCAGGTGAGTGACCCCGCAGGGAAGCCGCTGCGCGTCGAGGCCGAGATCGACCATGACCCGGCCGCGACCGGTCAGGGCAATGGCCAGATCTGGGTCGGCAGCGCCGACAACGTCCCGGCCGGTACCCAGGCGGCCATCACGGTCCCGGCGGACAAGCTGGCCGATGGGTGGAAGGTGCGCTGGCGAGCCCGCGCGGTCTCGGCCACCGCCGCCTCCGCTTGGTCAGGCTGGCAGTCCCTCGCCATCAGCCTGCCCAAGCCCACCGCCACCGGCCTGACCATCACTCCGTCGAAGGTGGTAGACGGTGTGATGGTGACCACCGCACTCACCCCCACGCTGCAGGCCACCCTCACCCACCCGACCGGCCAGGCGCTGCGCGCTGAAGCCGAGATCGAGCACGACCCGGCCGCGACCGGTCAGGGCACCGGCCAGATCTGGGCTGGCGCCGTGGACAACGTGGCCTCCGGCACCCAGGCGAGCATTGCCGTCCCAGCGGGCAAGCTGACCGACGGGTGGAAGGTGCGCTGGCGGGCCCGCGCGGTCGGCGACCAGGCATCCTCGGCCTGGTCTGACTGGCAGCAGGTCACCGTGGACGTCATCCAGCCCGGCGAGGAGCCTTTGGCGCAGGCTGCCGGACCCGTAATCCGCACCGACCAGAGCTTCACCGCCGCCGCCTGGCTGCGTTGGAGCGACAAGGACGGCGACTACACCGTCCTCGAGCAGAAGGGAACCCACCAGGCGCCCTTCCGCCTCGGCAACACCGCCGACCATGGACTGGCGTTCACCTTCACCAGTGCCGACACCGCCGATGCGACGGTCGAGGGTGTACTGTCCGGCGTCGAACCACCGGTCGACGAGTGGTTCCACCTGGCTGGTGTGTACGACGTCGCGGCCAAGTCCGCCTCGCTGTACCTCAACGGCACCCAGGTCGGCAGCGCTCAGCTGATCTCTGCCGGCTGGAGGGCCGACGCGCCGATGCGGCTTGGCGCCAATATGCTCGGCGCGATCGACGAGCTTGAGCTCTATCAGCGACCGCTGAGCGGCACCGAGGTCGGCGCCTTGCTTGCCCGAAGTGCCAGCGTGGCGGCTCCGCAGAATCCTGCGCCGGTGGAGAGCGGTGCGACCAAAGCCACAACAACCGCGGGCATTCCCGTCTACAACTTCAAGTACGACCACATCAACCAGCAGAACTGCAAGGACACGACCTGGTTCGAGAAAAACAATCTGGCCCGCATTCAGGAGAAGCCTTATCTTTCCTGTTGGTCGGCCTACCTGTACATCCAGGACTTCAGCGAGGATTCCGATACCCGTAGATTGAAGAAGGCGGCGAAGTCCGGCAGCCTCTTCAAGAGGCTGGTCAGTACGTTCGGCAGCGCGTTCTTCGACGACAGCGACCGGTTCCGGTTCCGCGCCACCTGGGTCGTCCACAGCTACCTTGGCGACGACACTGGCAACAACATCGTTAATCCGGCGCCAAACGAGGAGCTGAAGCCGCAGGACATGAAGGTCTTCATCCGTGTCGACGAAATGGCGGTTGAGGACGCAAACGGCAGGGTTAAATTGTCGTCCGCGCAGCTGCGAGGCCTGCCTATGAGGGTACGCCTAGACGCAGAGCCGGGCGCGCTTTGGGGCACGGACTGCAAGGTGCGAAGTGGCACCGACCAGACCAAGGACGTCTCCGAGTGGTATGCGGAGCCCGACTCCCAGTACATCGTTCGGGCGATGCCGCCTGACGATCCGACGAAGAACAACTGGTGCCAGATCGAGCCGCAGGTCGAAATCTTCGACGATCCTGAGCGGCCGGACGTCCCGATGAGGTTCTATTTGTGGAGTCAGATCGTTAAGGACGAAAACGGCGACGACCGTCGTGTGCGCCGGAAGGGCGATACCATCAACGCCCAGAACGGAGATCAGGCCGCGGTGCCGCTATTCCGCTGCGACTGGAAGAAGTTCGGATTCCAGAAGGCGGACATCCATATCGGCGGATGCATCAACCACTACGCCAGTCGCGTCTTCGCGATGTCGAAGAAGCGAGATACTCTGTTCCCTGAAGTAATTGAGCACATCGAGACGGCGCTGAATCCAGAGACGAACGCCACCACATTCCCGTACCTGAGGGATGGGCACGACTGGAGCCAGCCCGGATACCCGCCCACGAGAAAAAAACTCGGAAACGAACGTCCCAAGAACATCGCCGGAAACTGGGCCGATCCGAATAGCGAGCCCCTGGTACGCAACCCCGATAAGACAATGGACACAGCGAACCGGAAGTATTTTAGTGATCTAGAGCTGCATTTGGATGCCGGAACCACAAGTCAGCAGATCTGGCCAAAGGGGGTCGGCACCAACTACTGCAAGTACTACATGCCGGAGAAATACGGAGAGCCATATTACAACGGCGGCCCGCCTCGAGGCCTAACCAATTCCTGCGACGAATATCCGTTCGCCAGTACCATCCAAGGTGCCTTGCACGCGAAGGGGCATTTCTCGGTACGCGCCGTGGATCACCAGCAGAATATCGACCATGGTCATGTGCTGCGATCCTTCTTCTCACACTACCGAGTCGGCGGCGACAACGAATTCTGGGTGCTGATCCAGCCCTAATCGTGTAGTCAGTCCGATCCATCCGAGGGAGGGCCCTTCGGCCCTCCCTCACCCCTTCGGCCGCTTGCGGCAGTATCTATTCACAGCTTGCCGTAGAATGCGCTCCATGAACGGCCCCAACACCCCCCGCTACGCATGGGCTGAACGCCTCCAGGTCGTGAGTGGCACAGACCACGATCTCCACAACGGTAGGGGATCTTCGCCGCACCCAACCGGATGGCTGGGAGCGGCTCCCGTCAGTGAAGCCGAGCTCCTCCGTCAGGAAGAGCGCCTCGGCCGCCGCTTGCCACCGAGCTACCGAGAGTTCCTCCAGGTAAGCAACGGCTGGGACGTGAACTCCTTTACCAGTGTTCACCTTCTCCCCATCGCCGAGGTCGGGTGGACGCGCGACGTGGATCCGCACCTCGCGAACACATGGGGTCCCTCGCCTGACTCCCCGATCCCGGAACTGCCCGCCGACTATTTCTTCGACTACGACGCACCTCAGGATCGGGATTTCTTTGAGGTGGGAGACTTTCTGCCGCATACGTTGTGCATTTCCGAGAACGTCGAGGGTAGTGTTTATCTGCTCAATCCGTACATTGTCACCTCGAACGATGAATGGGAAGCGTGGTACTTTGACTCCTTGTACGAGCTCGATGCCACCCGCTTCCGGTCGTTCTGGCACTTGATGGAGCACTTCTTCCGCGATAACGGATTTTGATTCAGTGCGTTATCCCAGCCCGCGAGTGCTCGCAAAGAACCGGGACGCATGGACGTTCCTGGCTAGTACGGCAGCCGCCATTCGTTAGCTGAGCTGGATATATGCGGTGGTCAGGCGGGCTCGGTGATGGAACCAACGGGCACGTGCTTGGTGGCGGCGTCGCCAGGCTGATTAGTGAGCAGCCTGTTCCAGGGTCGGTGTGTGGTCGGTGACCGCGTTGAACAGGCGCTTGACCTCTGCGACCGTTAGCCTCGATTCGTCAGAGGGTTGTTCAGGTTCATGCAGTCCGCGGCCTTGCCCGTAATGTCCCCGGTGCGGTTGGGGCGGTCGGTAGCGCCGACAGCGTGCGTGACCACCCGCAATCCGTCGTCGTCGGCTTCGAGTAGATGCTCAAGGGTGTCGGCGGTCAAGATCGTGCCAGAGACGAAAGCCGCCAGCTCCGGGTCACAGTCCAACGTGATCCGGGTGGGCTTGCCGGCCACGAGCACATCGAGCCGCAGCGTTCGCAACCACGACCGCACGTCCAGCGGGAGATCCCGAGGTGCTCCGCGCAATGGCCAGACGAGGAATTCCAGCAGACTCGTTTTGCCCGCGCTGTTAGCCGGATGGGTGATGGCCCAGACCCTGTCCCGCTCGAAAACACGGTCCTGCGCTGTGAGCTGGGGTTTTGCTGCGCGATCAGGGCCGTGGCTGCGACCATCGCAAGGTGTTGTTATCGCTTATCTACCGGTTGGTGAGGTGCCTCTTCAACCTGCTGACGGTGCTGGTCCGCGCTGATCTGTCCAAGGACGTTGAGCTGCTGGTGCTCCGTCACGAGAACCAGGTGCTACGCCGTCAACTTGGTAGCCGGCCGCGATGGGATCACACCGACCGGCTCTGGCTGGCAGCGTTGTCGCAACTGATCCACCGCCGCCGGTGGGCGGAAATCTTCCCGGTCACCCCAGCGACAATCTTGCGCTGGCGTCGTCACCTGGTGGCGCGTAAGTGGACCTTCACAGACAGGCGGCGCCCAGGACGACCTCGCACCCGCCGGCCGGTCAAGGCGCTGATTGTGCGGATGGCGCGGGAGAATCCGACCTGGGGGCATAGAAGAATCCAAGGCGAGTTGGCCCGCCTGGGCTACAACATCGCGGCCTCCACGGTGTGGGAAATCCTGCACGCCGCCGGTATCGGCCCGGCGCCCCGCCTGGCCGGGCCGACCTGGCGTCAGTTCCTGGCCGCCCAGGCTCACGCGATCGTCGCGTGTGACTTCCTGGTGGTCGAGACGATAATGCTCAAGCGCTTGTATGTGCTGGTCTTCATCGAGCACGGTACCCGACGCCTGCACCTGGGCGGTGTGACCGCGCACCCGAACGGGGCATGGACGGTGCAGCAGGCTCGCAACCTGGTGATGGATCTGGGTGACCGCATCGCCGGGCTGCGGTTCGTGATCCACGATCGGGACCCGCTCTTCACCTCCGCCTTCAGAGAGGTCTTCACAGGTGAAAGGCTGCAGATCATCACCACTCTGCCACGGACGCCGAGGATGAACGCCATCTGCGAGCGGGTCATCGGCACCCTGCGCCGCGAACTCCTCGACCGCATCCTGACCCTCAATGAACGCCACCTGGTACTCATGCCCCAGGAGTATCTGATCCACTACAACGGGCACCGGCCGCACCAGTCCCGGCACCAACGACCCCCGAACACCTCAACGCAGCCCGCCCGCGACGTAACCGACCTCAACGACCTACGATCCATCCGCCGAAAACCCGTCGCCACAGGCACGATCAACGAATACCACCACGCCGCTTAACCGCAGCTCAGACCACGTAACTCCATATTCGAGCGGTACATGCAGGTTCTCCTCCGACCTGTCTGGAGGAGTCCACGGTCTCATCCCCCACCAGTCTGCGCTACACGGTCGCCTCGAGACGATGATCGTGGCAGATCAATCGGCACTCACCAGTTCCTGCGGTGGGATTAACGGGCGGTGAGTTCTGTGATGTCGACTGCGTTCACCAGTGCCTGCAGCTCCGGCTCGAACCGGAGATCGAGCGGGTACGGCTCCTTGGCGGCGCCCTTCTGATTGATCATTAGGTTGCTGGCGGTGTCGTTGACCACGGTGGCCGCATCGACGGCGTCCCATCGCACGCCGTCAAAGGAGCACCGCTCGAAGCGGCCGGCAAGCATGCAGCTGACCTGGACCCGGCCGTATGCGTCAACGCGATCGGTACGCAGCACGACCGCCCGTGCGGCACTGAGGCCTGGGGCCACGGCGAACGCCTCGCGCAGCGTGACCAGCAAATACCCGCACAACGTCAGGGTGTAGTAGCTCGCACGGTCCTTCGTGAGCTTCTTCAGCGAGATGTTGCCCGCAGCGGTACGGGAGGGGAAACGTTCGGGCACGAAGTCCGGCCCCGGCGCCAGGATCACAAGAGATACCTCCGCACCGTTCAGCGCCACGGGCACCGCGGGCGCCTCGTTGTCCTCGAACGCTTCCGCCAGGACCGGCAGGACCACCTCTGGATCGTTCCCACATAGATGCTGCCACTGACGGCTGAGCTCCCACTGGTACCGCTCGCGCTCGGCGTTGGCCTGCATCCACCACTGCTGCATGTCGGCCTCGGCGGCCTGCCGTGCACGCTGCTTGGCCTCGGCGCGGGCCTTGCGCTGGAATACGCCGATGCCCGCCAGCGCCTGCTGCTCCCGAGGGGCCAGAAAGACCGACAGCTCCGGTGGCGGGACAGGTGCGGCGACGGGCGGCTGCGCGGGCGGGAACTCGGCCCGGTGCAATTCGAGGATCTGCATGAAGACGCTCGCCAACCGCCCGGCTTCGGCGGCCTTTTCCGCCTGCGCGGCAGCACGCTGGGCCTGGGCCATCTGCCGCTGCAGACTACCGGCTGTCGGACGGCCTCCCGTCGAAGTGCGCCGGCGTCCGCCGCCGAGGCTGGTGTAAAAGCTCACCGGCCCCACCGACGACGAGAGCCCGGTACGGCCGACTCCCACATGCATCCGCGCGAAACTGGGCCCTATCCCGGCCCTCAGACCGCGGCTGCTGACTCTGAGCCGTACTCCCGGCATGACCTTGAACGAGAAACCCACGCTGACATTTCCTTCGCATCATGCCCATTCACCGACGCCCCACCATCCTCACGACTTCTTCGGGCCAACAGCCGGTCCCGTTACCGACGTAGTTCTGCGCCGTCGACAGGCAGGACAGAACACCTAGCCGATACTTTTCAGCAGCGAAGGTCTTGGCCACCTGCGACGGCGATCTCGAAGAAATCCAGCACGCTATCCGCGACCCGTCGATCCTTGGAATGCTGAGCACATCGTCCACATCTGTGGATGCCGTGCTCGTCTTCGTTGATCAGGACGGTCCAGTGTTGTGCGACCTGTCCAGCGACAAGCCGATGCTGCTGCGGATGCGGTTCGACGGCAGGTGGCCGCCGATGGACAGCGAGCTGACTGATCGTGTTCGTCACGAGCTCGAGCCGGTCAGGTGGTTGTGGAGCCGTTGGGCTTCACGACAGTCGTTCTGCTGCTGGCGGGCGGGACGCGGCCGGTCTCCGTCGAGGGGTTCGCCTGGCACGATCGTGATGTGGTGACCGAGCAGAGCCCGGCATTCGACCGCCGGGCGGCGCGATCCCGGCCGCCCGCCTCCTACTGGTTCAGGCTCGGCTGGTTCGAGCGTGCCGAGTTCTACATCGACGGAGAGATCGGGGCTGCGGAGTCGTGTGCGGGTCTGTCCGAGCCGTCAGATCAAGCACTGGAGCATGTCCGCCGCGCTCCGCACGCCGACCGGCCGCGGCGACGTGTACCTGAAGGCGTCCTGCCGAGGCTGTCCCGTGAACCGGACATCACCCGATACATGCCGTCCTTGCGTATCGCGCCGCTCGCCGCCAGAACCGCGATGCCACCCGCGACCGCCGTTGACATGCTGAGGACTTCAGCCGGAGTGGACAGCCGGGACCCTATTTCGTGGTGTGGGGCAGACAGGTGGCCGGCTATTACTCATTCGCCACCAACGCCGCGATTCTGCCCCATGCACACCTGCTGTCAACTCTTCGATGTGGGGATCTGGCTCCACGGATATTGACGTGTTGACAGGCGGAGTTCACCGTCGGTGGCACCGGGCAGTGGCGGCCTGCCCACAGGCGAGGGATGGCCGCTTCACCCGCCATGAGGTTCACCAACCGCACGGAGAACCAGCCATGACGGTGTACGTGGTCATCATCAACAGTCGCCGACCCAATCTGCTGGCGCTCAGGCATATGAGTGAGCGAGTATCGGACAGCGTCCGGCCCCTTATCGAAATCGTGGCGCGCGCTGAAGATGAGTCGCCGAAGGTCGCGGTCCACCGAGTACTGTCGGAGGTCCACCGGAACCGACTGCTGGACCAGGGTATCGACTTCGCACTGGATACCAGGCCCCTTGCCGACCGGTTCGGGCACTCAGGAGCCCATGAGGCACTCAGGCTCCTTGTCGCAGACCTTGGCGTCGGTTCTTTCCGTCCCGTCATCCATACGAATGAGGCGCCGGAGAACCTGGAGGAAGTGCGACGCGCCACGGAGAAACTGCACACCGGCGTGTGCCTCCGCGTACCTCGCCCCTTCGCCTTCAACCTGTGTGATTCGCGCGTACTCCTGGATCAGCTGGAAGCGGTGGGGGAAACGGTGGAGCGAACGGACCTGGTTCTCGACTGCGGTTACTTCACCTCCGTCTCCGAAACCTGCACAGGGGTTGCCGGCCCCTTGCGCCACCTCCTCGACATCGCCTGGCAGTCGGTGGCGGTCGTAGGAGGGTCGTTTCCCTCCACCGACGATCTCGTGAAGCCTGCCGCACCGAAGGTCAGCCGCGTCCCACGGCGGGAGGCGGACCTCCGGTGCCGGATCAGCCGGCTATGGAGCGACGTCAGCTACGGGGACTACGGAGTCGATCATCCGGGGCCTCCCCCGGCAGACGACAAGTGGCCGGCCCCGAACCTGCGTTACACCGTCGGACGGCAATGGTCCCTGTACTACTGGCCGAAGGGAAGAAGCCGTGGCAACAAGGGCTTCTTCGAGCTTTGCAAGAGGCTGGTCGGTTCCTCGGATTGGCCAGGCGACGGTGTGGGCTTCTCCTGGGGTGACGAGCAGATCGCGAGGGCGGCCTGTGAGGACGGCGGCCCTGGCGGTAGCACCGAGTGGAAGGCGTACTCCCTGTCCCACCACCTGGCTGCCGTCGTCGGCATGCTGCACGAAGAGGCGACATGCCGGGCGCCCTAGGCGCCGTCGGCACCGTGTCGGGCGTGGATGGCCTCAAGCCAGCTCACGGCCAGTGCCGCGAGATGCGTGACCTCGTCGTAGATGCGCTGCGTCTGCGCGTCCTGCTCGGACGCGGCCGCAGGTTCGTAGGCTTCAGCGGCGAGCTTGCCGAGTTGCGCCATCAGCGCCACGACCCGGCTGCGGTCGAGCTCGTACAGGTCTGCACCGGCTGGGCGGCTGCGTAGGCGCTCTCGTTTGCTCAGGATGTCGTCGAAGGCGGCGCTGAGCCGCAACCGGGTGGCGTGTGCTCGCACCGCCTCGACGATGAATTCGGCGACCTGCCGAGGGTGGGCGGCGTCAGCGACTTCGAAGTACAGGGCGTACTGCTCCTCGTCACCGGCCGTGACGGCCCAGGCGCCGTGTTCGTCCTTGTCCAGGTTTGATTGGCCGGGAACGACGGCCCATGACGCCAGGTCGACAGTGCCGATCTGATCAGGAGTAGGTATCGGTGGCTGCATCGCGATCTTCCTTCTGGTCGGACGGGGAAGAGGACGCGTTGAGGGCGGCCTCCCATGGTGGCGGAGGCGGCACGTGATCGCCAGTCTTGTTGCTTGAGCGGAGGTCAGGGCTCCACCTGACGGCTAGCGACGACCAATGATGAGGGTCAAGATGAGGTGGGCCCGCCCCGCACGATGCGCCAGCATCGTGACGAGCTGAGGGCGTACGCGTTCACGCTGCCGGAGCGAACCAGCGCCAGAGGGCCGGACGGGCGATCGTGGCGCCCGCGGCGAACGTGAGTAGCAGGATGCTGCGCGGATCGAAACCCGGCGTGAGTTCATCCCTGCTGCCCGCGTAGTCGCGCCGTCGCGAAGCGGCGACCACGAATTCGGCAAGAAGCCCGGCGAGCTGAGCTGATCCATGGCCGACCAGCCGAAGTGTTCCTGATCGTGCAGTGGGAGCCGATCAACCGCATCGCCATCGCCGTGGCCACGCCAGCGGGCCTGACGGCAGTCGGGATCGGCGCCTGGGCAGCCTCCCTGCACCGTGCGCGGGATTCCGCGTCTATCCGTACGGCAAGGCCACCGCCATCGGTCCAAGCGTAGTGGCCACCAGGGTCAGCGGTCCGGCGGCCATAGGAGACGTCGCGGCGCTCAATGCCGGAAGCGCAACGGCCTCCGCCGGCGGACGCCACGAGCAGCATGCGGGTGACCATGCCGCAGCTCATGACGGCTCACCGGTGACAAATTACTGGCGTTACGAGGCGCTGGACTTCTGCGAGACCGCCGCCATCTCAAAGTGGCAGCCGTTACCATCCTCGCGTGGCGCAAGCTCAGCGCAAGCACATCCCCAACGAGATCCGGCGCGCACTCTTCGATGCGACCGACAGACGATGCACCATCTGCCGCAGACCCCTGGATATCGAGGGCGGCACTCACCACATCGGCGAGATGGGTCACATCGCGCCGCACTCCCCGGACGGGCCTCGCCGGGAGGCGGCCAGGCCGGCGGAAGTCGATGGCCTCGGCAACCTCATGTTGCTGTGCCCGAGCTGCCATCGAACTATCGACAAAGAGCCGGGCCTGTGGCCGGATGAGCATCTGCGCGCCATCAAGGCCGAGCATGAGGGGTGGGTGATCGTCGAACGGGCCCGACCGGAGCCCGACAAGCCACTCGACGAAGAGCCGACGGGCCTCAGCGAGATCGTTAAGATCGGGGACGTCGCCTACCGGGTCACGAGCGATCCCGAGGAGGAGAGGTCCGCGGACGGCACGGCGATCGTGTCTCAGGCATTCGCGATCGCGCCGGACGGTCGTCACGTCTGGATTCGCAGGATCGCATCCAGCGGGCCCGGTTCCGAGGTCGTGGAACGGCGCGTCGCCCTGGCCTCCGAGGCCGGCCTGCTCGCCGAAGCACTCCCCGGGTTGCCGCCGCCGGTCGCCGTGTCCATGACGGCAGAAACGGCGGTGCTGGTCACCGCGGTTCCCTCGTTCACTACCCTGGCCGGCTTCTACGGCGGCCGGGGCCGCGAAGCTGAGGCCGTGCGTGTCCTGGCCGCCGGGACAGCTGGGATCTGCGAAGGACTGGCCTCCCTGCACGCCAGAGGACTCGCCCATGGAGCCCTCGACCTTGATTCGATCATGACTGACCAGCAGGGAGCGCTCTTCCTGCGCGACGCCGGCCATGCGTTCTTACACCCCGCCAAGCCCGCCGAGGACATCCGCCGGCTCGCCGAGTTGATTCACATGACGGTCACAGGGCGTCCGCCAATACCGCTCGTCTCGGCCGCGGTCCTGAACCCTGCCGTCCCGCAGCGCATCGCCCGCACTCTCGACCGCGCGCTCTCACCCGACCCTGCCGAGCGTGGCAACATCGCGGAACTCGGCGCGGGGCTGCGCGGCTGAGGTGAAGGAGCGGATCGTGGAGAGAAGGGTCGTCGATCTCGGTGCCGAGGTCGGTCTGATCTGGTCCAAGAACTTCCCCGGAAAGCTGATCGGGCAGCGCGAGCGCCATCCGCTCCTGCCGGGCCTTGAAGGAATCTGCCACGACCTGTGGGCGGCGGGGCCGCGGAACCTGGTCCCCGCTCGCCTGGAACGCGGCCGGGAGGGCCGTGACGACTTCCTCAAGATCTACGTCGACGGCCGATATGCGCTCATGCTCTTCCCCACCCAGGACATGCGCGGCTACCGGGTCGGCTGGATCCATCCGATGCACTTCAGCGACCACGACCAGATCGTGCGGGGCGGTCTGCTGCTGCGCGCCGGGCAATGGCGGGTCTACGACCACCTCTACCAGCTGCATCACTCCTCCGGCTGGCCGGCCATCCAGACTGCCTGGGCCACCGGCATTACCGCGCCGCCCGATCAGGAGCCCTCAGTCCGGGCTTCCCACATCGCCTATCTCGACCGGCTCGCCACGCTGGTGAACCAGGGACGGCGGATCGAGGCCTCGGCTGGAGATGCCAGCCGGCTCGTCCCGTACCACCGCGTCACCCCGGTGGCCGTGACCCGCCGCTCCGCACGCTCGGTGCACGCCTTCCAGCTCATCGACGCCAACCGGCTGACGGAAGGCACCCGCGTCCACATCGACGGCGAGCCCGACCTGCGTGGCCGGATCGAGCGGATCAACGAGGGTGTGGCAACGGTGAGGTTCGAACGGCCCGTGGACTTCGGCCGGATCCCCGAGAGCGGCGCCTTCGCCGAATCGCCCAATCTGATCGCCTACGACAAGAAGCGCGCGGCCATCGAGATCCTGCGGGAGGGCCGTGCCCGCAATCCGCTGCTGCTGACCGCGCTGGTCGACCACGGGTTCCAGTCCTTCGCCCCCGCACTCGGGCGCCGTCCCCGCGAGCGTCTGGACGACAGCCAGCTCAGCGCCTTCCACAAGGCGCTGGCCGTTCCCGACCTCGCGCTGATCCAGGGACCACCCGGCACCGGCAAGACACACACCATCCGCCAGGTCGTCCTGGCCTGCGCCGAGGAGGAGCGCAAGGTCCTCATCTCCTCCTACACCAACCGCGCGGTCGACAACGTGCTCCAAGACCTGCCGGAGGACCTGCTGGTCCTGCGCGTCGGCCGGGAGGGCGGCGTCACCCCGGGCTGCGAGCACCTGATGCTCGACGCGCGGGCGGCCGAGCTCCAGCGACGCATCGCCGAGCGAACCGAGCCCGTCCTTGCGCGCTACGGCGCCGCGGCTCCGGATGGCCCGGCGGACGCCCTGTTCCGGCAGCTGACCGAGGACCTACGGCGTCTTACGGATGCCGGTACGCAGGTCCAGCGCAGCGCCGCCGCCCTGGCCGAGTGCGACGACTTCGTGACCGCCGATCTCAGACGGCGAACGACAGCCCTGGACGAGGAAGGGCGCCGCCATGAGGAACTGCTCGCCGCACACGTCCATGCTTTTCAGCGGCTCGACCGCGCGCTGGGCAAGACACAGCGAGCCGCCGAGCTCCCGCTGATCGGCCGGTTCTTCCGGCGACGGCTCACCCGCCTCCAAGAAGAGCAGCACGCGACAGACGCCGCGTCCGAAGGCATCCGCCGGACGCTGGGCGCGATCGCCAGCGACCGGGCACAACTGGCGGCCGAACTCGACCAGGTACGTGCCACGCATCCCGACTTGGTGTCCGCCCGCCAGGCTCACGAGCGTGACCTGGCAGTACAGCGATCCAGCGCCGAGCGGGCCGCCAGGGTCGCCACGTCCTTGCGCGAACTGCTCGACGGGGACACGCCCGAGATCAGCCCGGACACGGCGAGCCTGGCCGCGTTCCTGTCCACCGCGGGCTCCGCACTCGAGCTGATGCGCAGACGGCTCGCTCTCCTGACCTCCTGGCGGGGAAGACTCGAACGGCGGACCGAGCAGCTGTACGACGAACTCGTCAGATACGCCGACGTGATCGGTGCGACCTGTATCGGCACCGCGACGAGCGAGCATCTCAACGACGTCGACTTCGACGTGGCGATCGTCGACGAGGCTGGCCAGATCAGCACGGCCGACTTGCTCGTCCCGCTGGTCCGGGCGCGCAGGGCCGTCCTCGTCGGCGACCACGTCCAGCTACCGCCGCTGCCCGATCAGCGGCTGATCGCCTGGGCCGCGGCCGAGCACCCCGGCGACCCCGAGCTGGCGCGGCTCATCACCGACAGCGCCTTCGAGCTGCTGTTCCCCTCGACGCCCCAAGAGAACAAGGAATTGCTGCGTTTCCAGCGCCGAATGCCCGAGAGTCTGTCCCACTTCATCTCCCGCCACTTCTACGGCGGACTCCTGCAGACCGACGTGAAACGGGTCCACCACGACAACCTGTTCGCCGCTCCCGTGGCGTTCGTCGACACCGCGGAGCTCCCGGAGCGGGAGAGGCGCGACCGCAAACCCCGCGCGAACGAACCCTGGCCCAAAGACAGCCGGCTCAACGAGTGCGAGGCCAGGCTGCTGACACTCCTGGCCACCCACTACCACGCCAAGTCCGACGACTGGGCGGTCATTCTCCCGTACGCGGCTCAGATCGGCCTGGTCACCTCCCTGCTCGCCCAGCACATCGGCGATGAGAACGCCGTAGCCCGCCGGGTGGCGACCGTCGACTCCTTCCAAGGCGGCCAGCACGACACGATCCTGTTCGGATTCACGCTCAGCAACCCCTACCGCAATGTCGGCTTCCTCCGGGAGGTACGCCGCTCCAACGTGGCCTTCTCCCGGGCCAAGCAGCGGCTGATCCTCCTCGGTGATCTCACCACGCTCCTCAACGCCACCGACCCCGGCTTCCGCGACCTGGCACAGGCGCTGCACGACCACGTGCGGACCGCAGGGGACCTGCGGGGCTATCGCGAGGTCATGCGACGCCTCAGGGAGAACCCATGAGCAGCACCTCAACCGACACGATCCTCCAAACCCGCGCCCTGGAACATGCCGCCGACCTTCCCGGCATCCGACCGCTACGCATCCACGCGCTCGCCTTCCCCCTGCACGCCGCGGAACTCTCCGCCACCATCGAGGAACGCGGCCCATTCAACCTGCTCGACCGGTACATCGGCCTCGCCATCGCCGAGGGCGGATTCACCCGTCTCCAGGACATCGCCACGTTCCTGGGCGTCTCCGAGCACATGGTCGACCGGGTACTGCGCTTCCTGGGCGGCATCGGTCATCTACAGGGCAGCGCCGACGCCCTCTCCCTCACCGAGCGCGGCCTGCGATCGGTCCGCGACGATCGCCGCTACACCGAGAAACAGGAACGGCTGCGCCTGTACTTCGACGGCGTGCGATGCGGAGCGCTCCGCACCGCCCACTACGCCCACAGTGTCCGGATCCTGGACCGGGACGCCGGATACGCCCAGCGGTTCTACCGCCTCCTCCCCGAAGTGTGCGGCTTCCGCCCCGGGGCCGTCGCAGAGCTCGGCCGGTGTCCTGATCGGAGCGAGTACGACCTGCCCGATGAACTGCTCAACCTCGAGGTCCTGGAGGTGGGCCGGGCATTCCTGCCCTGCTTCGCCATCAGGGCGCATGACGGCGGGCGGCTCATTACCCTCGTCTACTCCGGCGTCAGCGAACTGCGGGACCACCACCTGGAGGAAATCTTCAACTCCTGGCCGACAGCCACGCACGTGATGGAGAGCACCGACTCAGAGGAGCCACGCGACCATTTCGCGGAGTGGATGCGTGAACGAAAGATCGCCCTGCAGGCGCTCACCTGGGTCGACCACTACAGTTTCCGGCTCATCCTGCCGCCTTCCCGCTACTTGGGCCGCACGGCCGAGACGCGAGAGAAGGGCACCTTTTCCCTGATGATGCTCGGCTCGTACGTGGCACCGCGCAGCCACGTCCTCCAACTGTGGTGTGACGACGCCCCTACTCGGACCAAGGCCGTCCTCAACCGGGCCCTGGCCTACGCCACGGCAACCCGCCGCACCGTGCCAGACATGACGGCATTCCTCGAACGCGTCTGCCGCCAGCTCGAACCGGACGCCCACGTCACGATCGATGACCTGCAAAGGCACGCCCGTGAGGCCGCCTACGGCACTCTCGACCTCGGCGAAGGATGAAGATCCGGTCCTTCTCCACCGCAAAGCACTCGATGTTCCTATCAGGGCTGGCGCTGTGTGAGCTCACTTTGTTCGGTGGCCGATTTGTGGTCAAGGCAGGGCCTTGGGCGTACCCATGGATGATCTCCTCGCAGCCTGTCGTAACCAGCTGAGCACCTGGGCGTCAGCGTTCGCCCGTGAACATGACCTGCCCGCCTAGGCGTTGCGGCTCCAGCCACCGCTCAACGTGGACGAGGTCACTGGGCTGACCGAGGCCCTTGGCATGGGGCTAGTGAAGATTCAACCTGATTGAGCTTCCCCCTGTTCTCCGGACGCTTGACCTGAGGCGCCTGTCGTCGCACACGGTGGGTGTGGAGGTGAGGCAGATGCCGAAGACTCGTGTACAGGTGAGTAGGCGCTGCGGCTGTATCGACCCAGAAACGAAACAGCAACGGGGCGTGACATGTCCGCGCCTGCCGGTGGATGACACTCACGGCAGCTGGTATTTCGCAGTGCAGGTACGCGGCCTGGACGGGCAGCGGCAGCGCGTCCGTCAGGGCGGTTACGCCGACCCCGAGGAAGCGCAAGCGGCAGGCCGAGCCCTGGCCGCTGCCAACTGCGACGGCGCAGGGGCCGGATGCACCCTCGGACAGTGGCTGGCACGCTGGCTGACCACCAAGAATGCCCTGCGTCCGTCGACCCGGCAGGGCTACGCCACGCACATCCGCCTCTACTTCATCCCCCGCCTCGGACGGATCCTGCTTCACCAACTCACCTCCCGCGACGTCAACGGACTGCTCGCGACGCTCGCGTCCCGTCCCTCGCCGACCGGGCGCCGATTGTCACCCGCTACCGTGGTGCGGATCCACGCCACCTTGCGGACCGCGCTGAACGCGGCGGTGCGTGCCCGGCTGATCCCGGTCAACCCGGCCAACGGCGCCGACCTGCCGCATCCCCGGCGACCGCATCCGGTCGTCTGGACCGTAGGGCGGACGGCGCGGTGGCAGCAAGCGGGAGAACGTCCGGCGGTGGCGGTCTGGACCGAACAGCAGCTCGCGGCCTTCCTGGCCGGCGTCGCGCAGGACCGCCTGTACGCCGCCTGGTGGCTGGCCGCGCTGTGCGGTCTGCGTCGCGGTGAGCTGGCCGGGCTACGCTGGACGGACGTCGACTTGCAGGCCGCGGAGCTGACGGTGGCGCAGCAGCGCGTGCACGCCGACGGCCAGGTCGTGGTCGGGCCGCCGAAGAGCGCCGCCAGCTGCCGGGTGGTGGCTCTGGACGCGGAGACCGTGCGGGTGCTGACCCAGCACCGCGAGCGGCAAGAGGAGCTGAGCGCGAGGGCGGGCACACGCTGGCGGGAGTCGGGATATGTGTTCACCACCGCGGACGGCGCGCCGCTGCGACCGGACTACCTCACCGGCCGGTTCCGCCGGCTGGTGACCGCCTCCGGACAGCCGCCCATCCGGCTGCACGATCTACGGCATGGCGCCGCCACGCTGGCGCTGGCCGCGCGCACCGATCTGAAGGTGGTGCAGGCGATGCTGGGGCATGCCAGCATCGTGCTGACCGCCGACACCTATGTCTCGGTGCTGCCGGAGGTGGCCCACAAGGCGGCCCGGGAGACGGCCCGGCTGGTGCTGAACGCCGCGTCCGCGCTGAGGCGGCCGCTGGGCGTCTGACTCAGCTTTGCCTCATATTTGCCCCATGCCGCCCCAGCGCACGGGCGCGGCTGGAGT
>NZ_BAAAZP010000068.1:0-16830 GCF_039536965.1 Nonomuraea antimicrobica
GACGGTGGCCGAGGTGCTGGAGCTGTGCGGGCTCGGCGCGCAGCGCGACGCGTACGCGGCGGCGCTCCCGGTCGGGCAGCGGCGGCTGGTCGAGCTGGCCCGCGCCCTGGCCGACCGGCCCCGGCTGCTGCTGCTCGACGAGCCCACCTCGGGCCTGGACGCGGGGCAGAGCGCCCACCTGGCCGAGGTCGTCAGAGGGCTGGACACCACCGTGCTGCTGGTGGAGCACGACATGGGGTTCGTGATGGAGACGTGCGACCGGATCGTGGTGCTGGACCTGGGCAGGGTCATCGCGGCGGGGTCGCCGGCCGAGGTGCGGGAGGACCCGGTGGTCAGGGCCGCCTACCTGGGTTAGACGGCCCTGACCCACAAAGGCCGCGACGCCCGCGACGGCGGGTGCGGCTACGAGTGGCGCTCGGTGAAGGAGAGGATGCGGCGCCAGGCGTCCTGGCAGGCGTCGGCCCACTCGGCGGAGGAGCGGTCGAAGAACGAGTGCGGCGCGCCCTCGTATATGTGCTCCTCGTGCTCGGTGCCCACCCGGTCGAGCGCGGCCTCGTACGCGGCGAACTCCTCCGGCGTGGACACCGTGTCGGCCCCGCCCCTGAGCAGCAGCAGCGGCGCTCCCGGCCCCGACGTGGGCGCGTCGATGAAGCGCAGCGCGCCGTAGAAGCCGATCCCGCCGGCCAGCCCGTTGCCCTCGGCGGCCTGCCGCCACGACTGGGCGCCGCCCAGGCAGAAGCCCACCGTGAACACCGGCCCGTCGAGCGCCTCGGTGGCGGCCCTGGCGTCGGCCCTGACCTGGTCGTTGGTGAGCCGGTTGACGTGCGACATGAAGTCGAAGTCGGCGCCGCGCTCCCCCAGCCCCGCGGTACGCCCGAAGTAGTCGATCGCGATCGTGCCGAAGCCCGCCTCGGCGAAGCGTACGGCCAGGTCGCGGTAGAACGGGTGCAGCCCGCGGACGTCGGGCAGGATCACCACGCTGCGCCCGTTAGGCTCGGCGGGCTCGGCCCGGTAGGCGAGGAAGCGGTTGCCGTCGACGGCGGTCAGCTCTATTTGCTCGTGAGAGGCCACCGCGCCCTGGATCGGCGGGGCGGGCGGTCTGCTGTCGGTGGAATGGCACATGGGCTGAGCATGCCCGTGCCGGAGCGGCCCTATCCAGTCCTTGAGATCGTCGTGCCCACCGCGCCGTGGGCGAGTCTCCGGAGCCGCCGGACGGCGGGCCCAAGGCGGGTAATCGCCGCCGCCTGGCGGTTGTCCGCGCATGTCCCGTGCTCAGACCATCAACGGGTAGCCTCGAAATTATCGCGAAAGGGAAATCCTATGGCGTTTCACCCCAATCTCGACCCCGAGCTGCGCGCCGCGATCGAGCAGACCCAGATGCCCGCGATGGACCCGTCGATGATGACGAACGAGTACCTCATCGGACACCGCACGGAGATCAACGCGATGATCGCCGCGATTCCCGTCCCGGAGACGCGGGTGCCGATCGAGAACCGCATGGTGCCAGGCCCCGAGGGGGCGCCGGACCTCCGCCTGCGGATCTACCGGCCGGAGGAGACGGGCGAGAACCGGCCCGCGCTCTACTGGATCCACGGCGGCGGCATGATCCTCGGCGCGCCGGAGATGGACGACGCCATGATGGCCGGCTACGCCGAGCGGCTCGGCCTGGTCGTCGTGTCGGTGGACTACCGGCTCGCGCCCGAGCACCCGTACCCCGCGCCCGTCGAAGACTGCTACGCCGGGCTCGTCTGGACCGCCAAGCACACCGCCGAGCTGGGCATCGACCCGAGCCGGCTGGCCGTGGGCGGGGCCAGCGCGGGCGGCGGGCTGGCCGCCGCGACCGCGTTGCTGGCCAGGGACCGGGGCGGCCCCGAGATCGCCTTCCAGCTCCTCGTCTGCCCGATGCTCGACGACCGCAACATCACGCCGTCCAGCCACCAGTTCGCCGAGGCCGTGACGTGGGACCGCGCGTCCAACGTCTTTGGCTGGACCGCGCTGCTCGGCGACCGGGTCGGCACCGACGACGTCCCGCCGTACGCGGCCCCGGCCCGCGCCACCGACCTGTCGGGGCTGCCTCCGGCGTTCGTGGACGTGGGCGAGCTGGAGGTGTTCAGGGACGAGTGCGTCGACTACGCCCGGCGGCTGGCGCAGGCGGAGGTCTCGACCGAGTTCCACCTCTACCCGGGGGCGTTCCACGGGTTCGACATGACGGTGCCCGACGTCGAGCTGAGCAGGCGGGCCAGGCAGGCGAGGGAGGCGGCGCTCAGGCGGGCGTTCGGCCTCTGACGCCGTCGGCGGGCGGCTCGGCTCTGGTGCCGGCGAGCAGGCGTACCAGGGCCAGGGCCAGATAGGCGCGGGTGCGCCCGGACTGGTCGGCCAGCGAGAAGCCGAGCACGGCCTCCGCGCGGGCGATGCGCGTGGCCAGCGAGCTGTGGTGCAGGTGCACGACGACGGCCGCGCCGCGCACCGACCCCGCCATGCACAACGCCCGCACGGCCAGCCGCGACTCCTCGCCGAGGCGGGCCATCGCCCGGACGTCGTCCAGGTCCGCGATCGCCCGCTCGGGGAGGTCGGCGAACAGCGCCAGCGCGCCGAGCTCCGACCAGCGCATCACGCGGTCGTGAGGGCCGGTGAAGCGCAGCGCCGTGCGGGCGCCCGCCCACGACTCGGCGGCCCGCGCGCCGGGCAGCTCGGGACCGATGCCGACCCTGGCCCCGTCGGTCAGCTCGGGCCCGAGGTCGATGGACCTCCGTGGCGAGGCGGACGCGTGGCCGCCCTCCCGCCGGATCGTGAGGTGGGGCAGGGTGGTGGTGACCAGGACGGCCTCGGTGTCGCCGACCGTGGCGGCCCGTACGTGGTGGCCCATCGTCCGCAGGCCCGCGGCCAGGCCCCGGTCCGGCAGCGCGATCGCCAGTGCCTGGAGGGGCGCGGCCGGGTCGAAGCCGAGCAGGCGCAGCGCCCTGGCCTGTTCGGCCTCGCGGCTCTGGGCCGATAGCGCCAGCTCGACCAGCGCCGGGTCCTGCCCGGCCCGTACCAGCGCGGCGGCGCGTTCGAGGGTGACCTCCGCCGCGGCGGCGTAGCGTTCGAGCACGATCTCGTCGAGCCCGTGCGCGGGCCCCTCGCGTTCCATCCAGACCGACCCGAGCCCGGAGCCGAGCGTCCTGGCCGAGGCCGGGACGGCGGCGTGAGCGTCGACGGGGCCGCCGGGCGAGGTGCGGGTGCTGCGGCCGGTGGCCGCGTCGAGCAGGCCGACCGGGCACTGGGTCAGCCGCGCGGTGGCGGCGAGCAGCACCGGCACGCTGGCGTGGTCGCGCACCAGCGAGTCGAAGTAGGCGATGACCCGCACCGCGCTCTCCGCGTCGGCGTCGAGGCTTGAGAGCCGTAGCAGCAGTCCCTGCACGGCTCCTAGCGTAAAGCGAACCCCCGCGTTTATCGGCTCCGTCGGCCTGGCAACTCAACCAAGCGTGCGCTAGGTTGGGTGTCGTGGATCTCGACTTCTCCCGGGCCGAGCGGGACTTCCGCGCCGAGGTCCGCGACTGGCTCGGCGCGCACGTGCCGGGCCCGCTTCCGTCGATGGACACCCCCGAGGGCTTCCGCGCGCACCGGGCCTGGGAGGCGGAGCTGGCGGGCGCGCGCCTGTCCGTCGTCTCCTGGCCCGAGGAGTACGGCGGCCGCGCCGCCACCCTCGTCGAATGGCTGATCTTCGAGGAGGAGTACTGGGCCGCCGGCGCCCCCGCCCGCGTCACCCAGAACGGGATCTTCCTCCTCGGCCCGTCCCTGATGCGCTTCGGCACCCCCGAGCAGCGCGAGCGGTGGCTGCCCGGGATGGCCAGGGGCGAGGAGGTGTGGGCGCAGGCGTGGTCGGAGCCCGAGGCGGGCAGCGACCTGGCCGCACTCACCTCCCGCGCCGAACCCGCGCCCGGCGGCTGGCGCCTGTACGGCCACAAGACGTGGAGCTCGCGCGCCGCCCACGCCACCCACGGCTTCGGCCTCTTCCGCACCTCCGGCGAACGGCACCAGGGCCTGACGTACTTCATGTTCCCGATGTCCGACGTCGGCGTACGCCCGATCGCGCAGCTCGACGGCCTGCCCGGCTTCGCCGAGCTGCACTTCGACGGCGTGTACGTGCCCGCCCCGATGGTGCTCGGCCAGGTCGGCGAGGGCTGGCGGATCGCAATGGCCACCACCTCCTCAGAACGCGGCCTGACCCTGCGCAGCCCAGGACGCTTCCTGGCCACCGCCGACCGGCTCGTGGCGCTGGCCCGCGACGCCGACCCGGCACTCGCCGATCGGGCCGCCAGGTGCTGGGTGGAGGC
Source organism: Nonomuraea antimicrobica (assembly GCF_039536965.1). Classification (NCBI taxonomy): domain Bacteria; kingdom Bacillati; phylum Actinomycetota; class Actinomycetes; order Streptosporangiales; family Streptosporangiaceae; genus Nonomuraea; species Nonomuraea antimicrobica. Next base: position 4,317 of record NZ_BAAAZP010000068.1, read on the forward strand.
GGAGGCGTACCGGCTGCACACGTTCGGGACGGCCCGCCGGATCGCGGCGGGCGAGGAACTCGGGCCGGCGGCCAGCCTGGGCAAGATCTTCTGGTCCGAGCTGGACCTGCGCATGCACGCCCTGGCCATGGACCTGCTGGGCGACCGGGCGGGTACGGCGGGCTGGCTGGACGGGTTCCTGTTCTCGCTGGCGGGGCCCATCTACGCGGGCACGAACGAGATCCAGCGCACGATCGTCGCAGAACGAGTCCTGGGGCTGCCGCGATGAACGTCTCCTTCACCGCCGAGCAGCTCGCGCTGGCCGCGACCGTGCGTGACGTGCTGCGCGTCCACTGCCCGCCCGCCGCGCTGCGCGCCGAGCGGCGACCGGCCTGGGACCGGCTTGCCGAGCTGGGGTTCTTCGGGCTGCTGCTGCCTCCCGAGTCCGACGGTCTCGGGCTCCGGCTGATCGACGTGCTGCCCGCGCTGGAGGAGAGCGGGCGCGCCTGCCTGCCGGGGCCGGTCGTGGAGACGGCCGTGGTGGCGGCGTACCTGCTGGGCGGGGTGCCCAAGCTGGCCTCCGGCGCGGTGACCGTGGCCGTGCTGCCGCCGGGACAGGCGTACGCGGCGGACGCCGACCTGGCCGACCTGCTCGTGGTCGTACGGGACGGCGGGGCACGGCTGGTCACCCGGCGGTCCGCACGGCTCGAGCCCCGGCCCGCCGTGGACCCGTGCCGGCCGGTGTTCGAGGTGCGCTTCGAGGAGTCGGAGGACCTGGCGTCGGGGGAGTGGGCGGGCGATGTCGCGCGGGCGCTGCGGGCGGCCACGGTGGCCACCGCGGCCCAGCTCATCGGGGTCGCCAGGCAGTTGCTCGCGGTCACCGTCGACTACGCCAAGGTCCGCACCCAGTTCGGCGCGCCCATCGGCTCCTTCCAGGCGGTCAAGCACCGGCTCGCCGACGTGGCCGTGGCGGTGGAGTTCGCGGCTCCGCTGGTGTGGCGGGCCGCTCTCTCGGTGGATGCTCTCTCAGAGAGCGGTGTGGCGGCGGGCGGCGTTCCCGAGGGTGCTGCGGGGGCGAGAGGCGGCTTGGCGGAGGTCGCCGGGCGGGACGTGAGCGCGGCCAAGGCCGCCGCAGGGGAGGCGGCCGTGCTGGCGGCGCGGGCGGCGCTGCAGGTCCACGGGGCCATCGGCTACACCGAGGAGCTGGACCTGCGCTTCTGGCTCGCGCGGGCCTGGTCGCTGTCCAGCGCGTACGGCACCTCCGCCGCCCATCGTGAACGCCTGCGCGCCGCCATCGTCGATGGCCCCCCACCACGGAGGCACCCGTGAAGTTCGGCGTCCCTCTCGGGCTCCTCCACCCGGCCGCCTGGAAGGACGTGGCGGTGGCGGCCGACGAGCTGGGGTTCGAGTCGGTGTGGCTGCCCGAGCACCTCGTCTTCACCACCGACCTGTCCACGGCGGTGTACCCGGGCACGTCGGATCCGGGGATCAAGCCGTCGACGCCGCTGTTCGACGCGCCCGCGTACCTGTGCTGGCTGGCCGCCCTCACCTCCCGCGTCAGGCTCGGCACGGCCGTGCAGCTCCTCGCCCTGCGTCACCCGTTCGTGTCGGCACGCGCGTTCGCCACCCTGGACGTGCTCTCGTCTGGACGGGCCGTCTGCGGCGTCGGGGCGGGCTGGTATCGGGGGGAGTGGGACGCGGCAGGAGTGCCGTTCGACACCAGGGGCGCTCGGCTGGACGAGGCCATCGAGGTGGTCAGGCGGCTCTGGAGCGAGCCCGTGGTCGCCCATTCCGGCCGGTTCTACTCCTTCCCCGAGGTCGCCTTCGAGCCCAAGCCGGTGCAGCGACGGCTCCCGGTGCTGGCCGGAGGGGAGTCGCCCGCCGCGCTGCGCCGGGCGGCCCGGTTGTGCGACGGGTGGATCAGCATGCCGCACACGATCGAGTCGATCAAACCTCAGATGGCCCGGCTGGGGTCGGGCGTGCCGGTGACGGCGCACGCGTACGCGCTGGCGGGGCCCGAGGAGGTGGCCGACTGGGCGGCGCTCGGCGTGGAGCGGCTGATCGTCCGCCCGTGGACGCGCAGCCGGGACGCGGTCTCCCGGCTGGCCTCCTTCGCCGGAGAGTACGGCGTCACGAGCCCGTCCGCGTGACGATCGCGCCCATCCGGCTCGTACGGCATGGCCGGGGCCACTCCTCCTTGCAACGGGACGCGCGTGCTCCGCGACGGGGTCCTCGGCTCGACGGGGTCGCTTCAGGCTCGGTGGCGGCCACGTCCGGAGGGGGCGGCGGCCACCAGGAGGCGCTCGTCCTCCATCCGGCGGTGGCGGCGGCCTCGCAGCGGAGTGTCGTGCTGGAACGCGGCGGGCTCGTCGGCGGAGCGCCGCCGTCGGCGTCCCCGGTAGGGGGAGCCGCGGTGGCCGGGGGAGTCGAGCACGTCGCCGCGCCTCGTCCTCGGCGGGGAGAACGCATCGAACGTGCTGCTCGCGCCCGGGATGAGGATGCGCTCGAACGAGCCGGTGTCCACGACGCGCTGCAGCGGTCCCGTGTCGAGCACGACCTCCAGGGGCCCGGTCTCGTCGGTGAAGCGGAACCGGCCGCCGTCGAAGTCGGGCTCGTAGGGCTCGTGGTCGAACGCCGGTGTGAACGGGCCCGTGACCGGGCCGGGGCGGTGGTCGGCGGGGGTACGGTGGCGCGGGGCCGCGTCCGTGGCGAGGTCGAACGGGCGGGTGTCGAGCGGCATCTTCCGGTGCCTGGCGCGCCGCGCGGCCGCGTCCCGGCCGCTCGCGGGCCGCGCCCCGTCGTGAGTCCTGTCGCGAGTCCCGTCGTTGGTCCAGGCGTGCCCGGCACCGGCGTTTCCCGCTCCGGCGTGTCCTGCGCCCGCGGGGCGGGCCTCATGACGTGGGGTGGTGGGGTGGGCGGCGGCTGAGGCAGTGAGGGAACGGAGAGCGGTGGCCGCGGCCAGGCGCTCGGCGGTGTCCGGGAGCTCCACCGCGGTGCGGCGTACGGTGGCGGGGCGGCTCGGGGCCGCGGTCACGGGCACAGCCGTGGGCACAGCCGTGGGCACGGTCACGGGCACCTCGGCGAACCTGCGGCGACGGCGGCGGCCCTTGGCGCGGGACGGGCGTACCGGCTGCTCGGCGGGCTTGGCGGAGGCGCCCAGGCGCAGGCGGCGGGTCTTGGCCACGGCCAGCAGCGCCAGCGCGGCGACCAGGGCGGAGCCGACCAGCGTCGGGGTGTTGACGGCCGGGAGCGGGCCGGTGGCGGTGGCGTCGGCGTGCGTGGGGAGCGGTTCGCCGGTCGCCTCCTCGGTGTCGGCGGTGGTCGGCTTGGCGTGCTTGCCCTTCTTGACCGTGCCGGGCGCGGCGGAGGCGGTGGCCTGCGGGCTCTGCTCGGCCGGGGCCGAGGCCGAGGCTGAGGGCGAGGGCGCGGCCGAGCGGGAGTCGGCGGCGGACGCGGAGCCGGTGGTCGACGTGGAGTCCGAGGAGGTCGCGGGCCTGCCTGACGGGGACGACGCCTGCGACTTCGACGGTGACTCGGCGGCCGGGGCCTGGGCCTGGGCGCGGCCCTGGGCCTCCTCGGGCGTCTGGCCCTCGGTCTGCCCCTTGGACGGCGACTCCTCCCGGGCGGGCGTCTGGGACTGGATCCGGTCCTGTCCCTGTCCGGCCACCAGCGGGCCCTGGGCGGGCCGCGTCCCGTCGTTCCTGGGGATCAGCGTGTTGAGGCCCTCACCGGGGAGCTGGAGCGTGCCAACGTGTCCGACCTGCTCACCCGGCATTTCCGCCTGCTTCTCGGCTTCCTTCGCCTTCTTCTCGGCCGCCGCCTCGTCCAGCCGGTCCTTGATGCGCTCGGGGTAGCCGTACCCGACGACCTTGCTCGTGTCGCGTTCCTTGCGCTTGGCCACGCCGCCGTCGATGTTGCCCTCGATGGTGAAGATCCGGCCGTTCTCGATCTTCGTCACGACGCCGATGTGGTCGATCTTGTCGACGTCGTTCGAGCCGCTCCAGTCGTAGAAGACGAACGCGCCGACCTCGGGCGTCTTCCCCCAGGCGTCCTGCTTCTTGAACCACTTGGCATGCGCCACCGTCCAGGCGAACTGCCCGATCCACTCCTCGTAGCCGAGCTTGTGCGCGGCCCAGGAGAGGTACATGTCGCACCACGGCGCGGAGCTGTAGTCGGCGTCGAACTCGACGTTCTTGCCGTACCACTCGCCGAACTTCGTGTACGAGTCCGACTTCTCCGAGTAGCCGAGTTGGCTCTCGAGCAGCTCGATGTACTTCTGGATCTCTGGCGTCATGGAAGTGTGGGGGAGCCTTCCGGGCAAGTCCAGCCTTATCCACGCAGCCTTGGGCAAGGGGGGATAACCCTTGACTGGTGTGACAAAACCGGAGACCTGTCATCTTCCGTGATGAGTGAGGTTATCGTGTCGTAACCCCAGGTCATAGCGCACCCACGGGAGAAGCCTGTCTCCCATGGGTTAGAAACCGCAGGTCAGCGATGCTGCCAGAAATGTCCGTAGCTAGGTGGTTTAATAGAAAAAGATCTACCTTCAGGTGAGGTCTCAGTACCCTGCGCCCGTCAGCAGCCCTCCGTCCACCGTGAACTCGCTGCCCGTGCAGTAGCTGGCCCGGTCGGAGGCCAGGAACGCGACCACGTGCGAGACCTCCACGGGCTTGGCGAAGCGCTTGATGACCATGGACTTGGCGAAGGCGTCGGCGTCGATCGCGTTCATCAGGTCCGGGTCCGTGACCATGGGGGTGTTGATCGCGCCGGGGTGCACCGAGTTCACCCGGATCTTGAACCGGGCCAGCTCCCGCGCCGCCGACTTGGTGATCCCGCGCACCCCGAACTTCGAGGCCGAGTACGCCGACAGCCCCTCGGCTCCGACGTACCCCTCGATCGAGGAGATGTTCACGATGGAGCCCCGCCCGGCGGCCCTCAGGGGGTCGATGACCGACTTGATCCCCAGCCAGGTGCCCCTGAGGTTCACGCCGATCACCCGGTCGAAGTCTTCGAGCGACATTTCCTCGATACGCCGAAATTTCAGGATCCCGGCGTTGTTGATGAGGATGTCCAGCCTGCCGTGCAGCTCCGTGACCGTCCCCACGGCCCGCCGCCACTCCGCCGGGCTCGTCACGTCGTGCCGCACGTACGCGGCCCCGGTCTCCTCCGCCAGCGCCTTGCCCTCCTCGTCCAGCACGTCCCCGAACACCACCCGCGCGCCCTCCTCCAGGAACAGCCGCACGTGCGCCGCCCCCATGCCCCGCGCGCCGCCGGTGATCAGCGCGACCTTGCCGTCAAGCAATCCCATGACGTCCTCCTGCCGCGACGGCCACGGCGGCCGCCTCCATGGACCGGTAGACGGGGATCCCCGCCTCGGCCGCGATCCGCCTGACCTCGTCCTCGACGCCTGGGGGCGCGCACTCGCCGTTCCTGGTGACGAGGGTGATCCTGGTGCTCGGGCGGGCCCGCTGGGCTCCCGCCAGGGCCCGCGCGTAGGCGTACAGGGGCTCGGCCCCGTCCCCGCCTCCGTACGTGAAGAAGGCGAGGACGTTCACGTGCGCCACCACGTCCCGGTACGGCCCCGCGAGCACCCCGATCACCTCGGTCACGAGCCCGGCCCGGCCGAGCGGCCCGACGGGCACCTCCAGCGGGTTCCCCGCCGCCACCACCCCGAGCCCGCGCAGCGCGTCGAGCCGGTCGCCCGGCAGTGGGTCGAGCCGCACCCCGGCCAGGTCGAACGCGTCGGCCGCCAGTACGCTCGCACCGCCGCTCGGCCCCACCACCAGCACCTGCTCCCCCTGGACGGCCCGCGCGCCGTGCGCCTGGAAGTACGCCAGCACGCCGATCAGGTCGTCCTGGCTTGACACCAGCGCCGCGCCGGTCTGCTCGGCCACCGCCTCCCAGATCCGCCGGTCGCTCACCAGGCCGCCCGTGTGGGAGGCCGCGGCCTGCCGCCCCTGCCCGGTACGCCCGCCCGCCAGCAGCACCACCGGCAACTCGGTGGCCCGCAGCGCCGCGTACAGGTCACGCCCGTCACGCGGATCCTCCAGGTAGAGCCCGACGGCCCGCGTCTCGGCGTCACGCGCGAGCCAGCGCAGCAGCTCGGCGGGGGTGACGTCGGCCGCGTTCCCGACGGTGACGACCCTGCTGAACGCCAGGCCGCGCCGCTCCCCGACCTTGATCACCTCGCCCGCGAGTCCGCCGCTCTGCGAGATCAGCGCGATCGTCCCCGGCGGCCCGATCCCGCCGCCGACGAACGTCTGACCGCCCCTGGGGCAGTACACGCCCATGCAGTTGGGCCCCAGCAGCCGGGTCCCGGCCGCCCGCGCCGCCGCGACCAGCTCCGCCTCCAGCCGGGGCCGCCCGGCCTCGCCGAACCCACCGCTCATCACCTGCACGAACGCCACCCCGCGCGCCTGGCGCAACACCTCGGCGCAGCGCTCGGCCGGCACGGCGACCAGGGCGTAGTCCACGCCCGCCGCCGCCGGCGAGGGCACGGCGGGCACCCCGGCCACCTCGTCCGCCGTGGGATGCACGGCCACCAGCGGGACGCCCGCGTCGCGGTAGAAGCCGAGGAACATGTTCCCGAAGTTCGGCCGGGACGTGGACGCCCCGACGACCGCCACGGCCTTCGGCTCGAAGAGCGGCAGGAAGTCCGTCACGGGCGGGTCGTCCACAGCACGACCGTCCAGAGGGCCGGCGGGCACGGTGCGGCCCGGAAGGCTGGTGGGAGCAGCGGCGTCCCGGGTGACGGCCGCCGCGCTGTCCGGCAGGTAGCGGGCGTCGACCGCGATCACCCCGGACGGCCCCGCGATGACCGGGTTCAGCTCGAACTCGCCCAGCTCCAACCGCTCCCACAGCCCTCCTGGCCCGCCCACCGTCATGAGCAGCTCGACCACCGCGTCCACGTCCACCGGCGGGCCGCCGCGCCAGCCGTCCAGCAGCGCGGCCCCGCGCAGGGAGGCGAGCATGCGCCGCGCGTCCGCCGCGGAGATCGGGCAGAGCCGCAGGGCCGTGTCGCGCAGCGCCTCCGTCCACACCCCGCCCAGCCCGGCGAGCAGCACCGGCCCGAACGCCGGATCCCGCACCAGGCCCACGATCAGCTCGACCCCGGGCTCGGCCTGCTCCTCGACCAGGAAGCCCGCGGGTCGCAGCCGCTTCGCCAGGTCGCCCGCCACTGCGGCGAGCTGGTGGTGGCGCAGCCCCAGCACCACGGCACCGGCCTCGGACTTGTGCGTCAGCCCCGGCCCGTAGGCCTTCAGCACCAGCGGCTCGCTCAGCTCCTTGGCCGCCCCGAAGTCCAGTCGCGCCCCGAAGTCCGGCTCCTTCGCCGCCCCGGAGTCCGGCTCTCGCGGCGTGGCGACGTCCGGTTCCCGCGCCGTCCCGGAGTCGAGGTCGGGGCCCGCGCAGGGGATCACGACCCCGCGCGGCACCGCCACCCCGGCCTCGCGAAGCAGTGCCTTGACCTCGTGCTCGTACGCGCCCTCCCCGGCGGCGGAGTGCCCGCTCACCCCAGCAGCTCGCGGATCCGCCCGCGCAGCAGCTTGCCAGGACCGCCGGAGGCGTCCTGGGAGTGCGGCAGCTCGTCGGCCACCACGATGTGGTCGGGCCGCTGGTGCTCGGGCAGGAGTTCGGCCAGGGCCAGCGCCAGTTTGGACGGGTCGAGCGGGTGCCCGGCCCTGGGCACGACGGCCAGCAGCACCTGTTGCTCCGCCGCCCCCTCCGGGACGCCGACCGCGCCCGCCTCGGCCACCCCGTCCTGCGCGGAGGCGGCCTCCTCGATCGCGGCGGGCTGGGTCCAGATCCCGCCCTTGAGTATCGCGTCCTCCCTGCGGCCGAGCACCCGCAGCACGCCGTCGGGGGAGAGCGTGCCGAGGTCGCCGCCCACGTACCACTCGCCGCGCAGCACCTCCGACGTCCTGTCGGGCAGGCCGTCGTACTCGGCCATCCGGTGCGGCCCGGCCAGGTTGATCTCGCCGACCTCGTCGACCACCCGGTTCCCGTGAGGGTCGGTGACGCGCACCGCGTTCCCCGTACGGGCCCGCCCGGAGGAGCCCAGCGGCGTGGAGCCGTCGTCCACCCGCCCCATGCACGTGTACGGGGCCTCGGTCTGCCCGTAGTACGAGAACACGCCCGCCCCCGGCAGCCTGGCCCTGATCCGGTCGAGCATGGTCGCCGTCAGCGGCTCACCGCCCAGCAGGATCACCCGGATCGACGACAGATCCACGCCCTCGTGCTCGGGCGAGCCCAGCAGGGCCGCGTAGAACGACGGGATCTGCGACACGTGCGTGACGCGCTCGCGCGGGACGACGCGCAGGAAGTTCGCCGGCCCCCAGTCCTGCTCCAGCACCAGCCGCATCCCCGCGTACAGCGCCGGCCCGACGATGGCGGGGAAGCCGATGCCCCAGATGATCGCGCCTGTCCCGAACACCGGGTCGGGGCCGCGCGGCACGTCCAGCCAGATCTGCGCGGTGGCCAGCGACGAGGCGTGCGTGTGCACGACCGCCTTGGGCAACCCGGTCGTGCCCGAGGTGTAGTAGAGGGCCAGCGGGTCGTCGTGCGCGCCAGCCAGGGGCGGCTCCGCGTCCGTCGCCCCGGCCAGCTCGCGTACGTCGATCCACGCGGTCACCTCCGGCAGCGACGGCCTGAGCTGCTCGACCACCGACTCCACGGTCGCGTCGTACACGAAGGCCGTGCACTTCGAGGCGGCCACCACGGCACGCAGCGTCTCGACCGGCCAGTACGGGTTCAGCGCCGCCGTGACCGCCCCGATCTTGGCCTGCGCCAGGTAGACCTCGGCCACCCGTAACGTCTCGTTCAGCAGCGCCGCCACCCGCCTGCCCGGGGTGATCCCGGCGGCGAGCAGGGCGTTGGCGCGACGGTTGACGTTCCGGTTGAGCTGGTCGTAGGTGAAGCTCTGTTCGCCGCAGTACGTCAGCGCCACCCGGTCGGGCGTGCGCATCGCGCCGGCGGTCAGGATCGCGTGGCCGTAGTTGCCGTAGGGGGATCGGGTCATGGGGGGTGCCTCCAGACCAGAGGACGGGATCGGAACGGCGGGATCAGAACGGCGGGTCAGAGCGGCGAGTAGAGGACGAAGACGTTTCCGGAGGGGTCGCGCAGCACGGCCCGCCACTCGTGCGGCCCTGCCTCGGGCGCCCGCACCACCTCGGCCCCGCGCGCCGCCAGCTCCCGTACGGACCGCGCGACGTCGTCCACCTTGTACGACGGCGCGGCGGAGGCGGTGACGTGCTCGTCAGGACCGGCCAGCGCCACGGTCACCCCGCCGCCGTCGAGCGCGGCGAACCGGTCACCGTCGCGGAACTTCACCGGCAGTCCGTAGAAGGCGATCGCCTCGTCCAGGTCGGCGACGGGGATCAGCACGTTGCCCAGCTTCACGCGGGCCTCCAATGGGGCAGGTCGTCGTGGAACGTCACGCGTACGGGCAGGCCGACGCGCACCTCGTCCGGCGGGCAGCCGACGACGTGCCCGAACGCCCGCACGCCTTCCGGCAGGTCCACCCAGGCCATCACGTAGGGCTCGCGGCCCCGGTAGCCGGGGGCGAAGGAGCGGTGCACGACGGTGTAGGTGTGTACGACGCCCTCGCCGGAGGCCGGGTCGAGGACGAGGCTCCGGCCGCCGCACCAGGGGCAGGCCGGCTCGGGGACGGAGAGGCGGCGCCGGCAGGTCGTACAGCGCTGGATGACCAGCTCGCCGCGCTCGCAGGCGGCCCGGTAGGCAGAGATGTCACCGCTCATCGCTAGCCAAGCTAGCGCACGCTTGGTTGACCGGCAAGGCCCGCTCCTGCCGAGGCCCGAGCGCGGTCACCACGCCGGGGACGGCTCCGAACCGGAGGGCGGGAGAGTGACCGCCGACGGGGTGTCGGGGCGGCGGAACAGCGCGCCGGACGAGTCCCCGCTCGGGCCCCGTCCGGGCCCCCCTCCGGGCCCCCGGACAGGGTGCCGGACAGGGTGTCTGGCGGGTCTTGGGACAGAGTGCCGGGCGGGTTCCCGGACGCGGTGCCGGAGGGTCGGGCGATCGGCGCTCCCGAGGCCGCCGGTGTCGGGGCGGCGCTGTGGGACGTGCTGCCTTCCGGGGCCGGAGTGGGCGGTGCCGAGCGGGTCGTCGTGGGAGTGGCGGTGGGAGCGGGAGGAGGGGTGGGGGTGGGGGACGGGCAGTCGGGGCCCGTCAGCGCCGCCTCGCTCACCTGGGGCCCGTTGCCCGCGACCGGCTCCGTCATCACCACGATCCCGACGTGCGTCTGCCCGCCGCAGTCCACGTCACCGGGATCGTAGGCGACGGTGCTGGTGTAGGCCGTGTTCCCGCGTAAGGTGCGGGTCTCCTGGCGGACCGTCCTGGCGGTCCCGTCGTCCCCGTCCCGCCGCGTGTACGCGATGCGCAGCCGCACCGGCCCCGTCCCGTCCGCCGAGACGGCGATCGCCCCCGCCGTCCCGCTCCATCGGACGATGGTGGCGGCGCGCACGACGGGCAGCGATACGGAGGCCCGGCCCTGCCCACCGGTGGGCTGTGGGGGAGAGGGCGCGGGGGTGGTTCGCCGGGGGGCGGCGGCGGTCCGGGTGGGCGTACGAAGCGGTGGGCTCTCGCTCTCCTCGGGGGAGGGCTCGCTCTGGGCCCTGGGCGGCGGGATCAGGATCGCCCCTGGGCCGGCGGGCAGCCCGGTGCCGGTCAGCATGATCGCGATCGCCGCCGCGGCCACCGTCGCGCCCGCCACCCACAGTTGCGGCGGCAGGGCGGGCATGCGCAGCAACCGTTCCTTGAGCCCGCCGGTGGCCGGGGAACCCGTCCTGGCCAGCGGGAAGCGGAGGGCGAGCAGGGTGGCCTGCTCCGCCAGGTGCCGCCGCCCGCGTTTCTCCCAGTCGGGGCCGTACCCGGCGACCGCGTCCTCCTCCAGCTCGGCCGCGAAGTGCCGGGCCGAGCCGTAGCGGGCCGTCGGGTCCTTGGCCAGGCCCCGCTTCAGCAGGTCGCGCAGCGTGTCCGGGGCCACCTCCAGCGGCACCGGCTGCCCGAGGTGCAGGTCGCGCAGCGCGGGCACGTCCGGCTCGCCGTCCTCACCCTCCTTGTCCGCCCGGTACGGCGGCCGCCCCCTGACCGCCTCGAACAACACGCACGCCGCCGCGTACACGTCGGCAGGCGGCCCCGTCCTGCCCTCGGCCCACAGCTCGGGCGCCATGTACGCGGGACTGCCCGCGGGCACGCCCGGCTCCTCGGCGTGCACCACGACGCCGAAGTCGGCCAGTCTGCTGGTGCCGTCGGCCTGGACGAGGATGTTGCCCGGCTGGACGTCCCGGTGCGCCACGCCGCGCTCGTGCGCCGCCGCCAGGGCCAGCAGCGTGCTCTTGACCACGGCCAGCGCCGCCTCCGGGCTGGTGCGTCCGTGCTCGGCCAGCAGCGTGCGCAGCGACACGCCGTCCACCAGCTCCATGACCACGGCCGCCCTGGTGGGGGTCTCGACGTACTCGTAGAGGCGTACCACGTTGGGGTCGTCGATCTCGACGAGCTGGTGGGTGTCCGACCGGAAGCGGTCCATGAACTCGGCGTCCCTGCGCAGGGTGGCGTTCAGGTACTTGATCGCCACGTAGGCGCCGGTCGACTGGTAGGTGGCGAGGAACACGCGGCCGGTGCGGCCGGCGCCGAGCTGGCGTACTTCACGGTAACCAGGGACCAAGTCCAACCCCCAGAAGGCGATGCCCGTCTTCGATTCGACGGTCTCACCCGGGGTTCGGGTTGTCACGACCGCACAAATTTCGCCCCCCGTTAAGCGGGGTTGACGCTGAGTGCCGGTGTTATGCTTCCCAAGCAAGCGCTCGGCTAAGCTTGGTGGAGGTCGCCGGTGGGGCGGGTGGCGGTGCTGGTGATGGAGATGCAGCGAGGTGTCGTCGGCGATCTCACGAAATTTCCGGACTTGGTGGATGCCTGCTCGCGTCACGACGTCCTCGGCAACGCCGGACGCGTGCTCGGGGCCGCCCGGCGGGCCGGTCTCCCGGTCGTCCACTGCACGGCCGCGTTCCGTCCCGACCGGGCCGGGTCGCACGCCGGCAACTGCCCCTTCATCGTCTCCCTCCTCAAGGACCCCGCTCACATGCTGGAGGGCACGGCCGCCATGGAGGTCGTCCCGGGGCTGCGCGACGGCGGCGACCTGGAGAGCCGGCGCTATCACGGCTTCTCGCCGTTCACCGGCACCTCGCTCGACACGACGCTGCGCTCGCTCGGCGTCTCGGACGTCGTCGCGCTCGGCGTCTCGCTCAACCTGGGCATCCCCGGTCTGGCGCTGGAGGCCGTCAATCTGGGCTACCGGGTGACCGTGGTGACGGACGCGGTCGCGGGCATCCCCGAGGAGTACGCGCGAGCCGTCATGAAGCACACCGTCAGCCTCCTCGCCACCCGTACGACGGCGGCCGGCCTGGTGGAGGCGTGGAAGTGAGCAGGCGACCGAGCGGCGGGAAGCCGCGTGACCGAGGGCTGGGCGTGATGGACGGACTGCGGCTGGACGGGCGGGCGGCCGTGGTCACCGGGGGCG
>NZ_BAAAZP010000069.1:0-24319 GCF_039536965.1 Nonomuraea antimicrobica
TGACCCGCCACCTCGACGCCCGCTTCAGGCTGCTCACCGGCGGGCGGCGGGACGCCCCCGCGCGGCAGCGCACGCTGCGGGCGGCCATCGACTGGAGCTGGGAGCTGCTGACCGGGCCAGAGCGGGCCGTGCTGTGCCGCCTGGCCCTGCACCCCGACGGCTGCACGCTCGGCGCGGCGGAGACCGTGTGCGCGGCACCGAACGCGACCGGCGGCTTCGGGGTCACCGACGGAGGCTCCGGCGTATCCCGCGCCGGCGTCCCGGGCGGCTCCGGCGGCTCCGGCGGCTCCGGTGACGACGTGGTGGATCTGCTGGCCGGGCTGGTGGACCGGTCGCTGGTGACCGTGAGCGGCGGCCGGTATCGGCTGGCCGGGTCGGTGGCGGCGTACTGCGTGGAGCGGCTGGCGGAGTCGGGCGAGCTGGCCGAGGCGCGGCGGCGGCACGACGACTACTACGCCGGGCTGGCCGAACGCGCCGACCCGCTGCTGCGCGGCCCCGGCCAGCGGCACTGGCTGGAGGTGCTGGACGCCGAGACGGCCAACCTGCGCGGCGTGCTCGACGACGCCGTCCGCGCGGGGGACGGGCCCCTGGTGCGCCGCCTGGCCACCGCGCTCGCCTGGTACTGGATGCTCCGGGGCCGCCTGGAGGAGGCGCATCGGGCGTTCTCGTCGGCCCTGTCGCTCGGCGCGGGCGGGGACGGCACCGAGGCGTGGTGCGCCGCCCTCGCCATGATGACCGGTCACGAATCGGCCACCGCCCCGGGGACGGACGGTGATCCGCGGGCGTTGTGGGTCCTCGCCACCGGGCTGTTCGGGGTCGGCGACCTGGCGAGCAGCGAGCGGCTGACCGGGCGGGCGCTGGCCGGGTTCCGCGCAGGGGGAGACCGCTGGGGGGTCGCCGCCGCCCTGAACACCCGGGCCTGGCACGCCCTCGCCCGCGGCGCCGCCGGGGAAGCGGAGCGTGACGCGGAGCGGAGCCTGGCCGCGTTCGCCGAGCTGGGCGACCCCTGGGGCCAGATGCTCGCCGTGGAGAGCCTCGCCGCCGCCGCCGAGGCCACCGGACGGTACGACCGCGCCACCGCCCTCTTCCGCCGCAGCCTGGACATCGTCGAACAACTCGGGCTCGGCGCCGAGATCCCGTTCAAGCTGTGCGGGCTCGCGGACGTGCTCCTGGCCACCGGCGAGCACGCGCAGGCCGCGCCCCTGTACGAGCGCGCCCGGCGGCTGGCCGCCGAACAGTCGCTCAGGCTCGCCGAGACGTACGCCCGCATCGGGCTCGGCCGGGTCGCCCGCCACACGGGCCGCCTCGACACCGCCGACGCCCACCTGAGCGTCGTGCTGGAATGGCACCGGCGGCACGGGTACGAGCCCGGCGTGGCCGCCGCCATCCTGACCGAGTTCGGGCTCGTCGCCCGGCGGCGCGGCCACGCCTCCCGGGCCCACGCCCTGCACGAGGAGGCCGTACGCGCCGCCCGTGGCGGGGGCGACCCGCGTGCCCTCGCCCGAGCCATGGAGGCGCTGGCCGGCACCCTCGCGGACCTGGGCGAGCACACCCGGGCCGCGCGCCTGCTGGGAACGGCCGCCGCCGCCAGGACCGAGGCGGGCGTGTCACAGTCCCCGGCGGACCGGCCCGAGGCCGAGCAGACAGCGGCCACCCTGCGCACGATCCTGGGCGACGAGGCGTACGCCACCGAGCACGCCCGAGGCGCCACCGGACCCCGGTAGGCCCGTGCGAATGGCCGACAGGTACGGATTTATCCCGCTAGGGTGCATGAGGTCCGTCCCGGCCGTCACAGGAGTCATCCCGCTCATGCCCCAAGCCGAACCCCTGCGCCCAGACGACCCCGAGGCGATCGCGGCCTACCGCCTCCTCGGACGGCTCGGCGAGGGCGGCCAGGGCGTCGTCTACCTCGGCCAGGCCCCTGACGGGCGGCCCGTGGCCGTCAAGGTGCTGCGGCACCCCGCGGGCGGCGACGACCGCTTCGCCAAGGAGCTGGCCGCGGCCCGGCGGGTGGAGCCGTTCTGCGTCGCGCAGGTGCTGGACGCGTCGATGGGCGGGCGGCCGTACATCGTCAGCGAGTACGTCGAAGGCCCCTCGCTCCAGCAAGCGGGCCGTCACCTCGGCGCCGACCTGCAGCGGCTGGCCGTCAGCACGGCCACGGCGCTGGCCGCCATCCACCAGGCGGGCATCGTGCACCGCGACTTCAAGCCCGCCAACGTGCTGCTCGGCCGGGACGGGCCGCGCGTGATCAACTTCGGCGTGGCCCGCGCCGCCGACTCCGCGCTCACGGTGGCCAGCGGCATCGTCGGCACGCCCGCGTACATGGCGCCCGAGCAGCTCGCCGGCGCGTACGTCGGCCCGGCGGCGGACGTGTTCGCCTGGGGCTCGGTCATGGTGTACACGGCCACCGGCACGCCCCCGTTCGGCGACGACTCGCTGCCCGCCGTCATCAACCGGATCCTGAACCACGAGCCGTTCCTGGGCGACCTCCCGGAGCCGCTCCGCTCGATCGTGTACGCCTGCCTGGCCAAGGACCCGGCCGCCCGCCCCCGCATGCAGGACGTCCTCTTACGCCTCATCGGCGGTGGCGCCCACCCTGGGCCGGGCGGTCACCCTCAGCGGGCCGCCGTCCAGCACCCGGCCCAGCACCCGGTCCCGCACCCGGCTCAGCACGTGCCCCACGCCGGTGCTCCAGGGGACCGGCAGGCGCCGCACCACACCCTCCCGCCCCACCGCCGCCCCGCGCGGCGGATGCCGCTGATCGCCGGGGTCTCCGCGGCGCTCGCGGCCTGTCTGGTGACGGGCGTGGTCGTCTGGAACGCCGCCTCCGCCCGTACCCCGGTCTCGTCGGCGCTGGCCGCCGCCGGATCCGAGGACCCGACGCCGTCCCCCTCCGCCACTAAGACCGCCGCTGGGACCGCCGCTGGGACCGCCGCTGGGCGCGCGAAGAAGACCCGGACGCCGTCCCCCTCTTCCAGCAGGACCGTCCGCCCGAGCACCACCCCGTCCCAGCGGCGTACGACCGCGCGCCCCACGCCCGCCGCCACCCCCACGAAGCGGCCGGTCACGCCCACGGCGAAACCGACGACCACCCGCCCGTCCCCCACGGCGTCCAAGAGCAAGGCCAAGGCCGCAGCCTCGTTCAACCTCGCCTACGTGCGCGTCGCCGGCTCCTCGAAGATCAACCAGGAGGGCGTCACCTGCTACTCGGGCTCGGTGAACTTCGGCGTCGGCCTGGACGCCACCCAGAACGGCGCCCCCTTCTCCTACCAGTGGCTGGTCGACGGCGAGGTGATCGAGAGCGGGTCCAGGCGGCTGCCGTCCTACGGGAACAGCGACTACTTCGGCTCGAAGAAGCTGGTCGAGCCCGAGTTGGGCTCCAGTCACACGGTCGTCTTCCAGCTCACCTCCCCGGTACGCAAGTCCAGGTCGGCGAGCTGGACCATGTGCTGACCGGCAAAGCCGGGGGTGACCCGTCGCCGGTCTTCGGCCGGGCGCCCGCCCCGCCAAGTGTGGGGGCTGTCCGAGCGGGCACCCGTCTCGTCAGCGGGCCGGGTGGGGCCCTTCGGTGATCGGCCGGCCCGCGGTCAGCTCGGCGAACAGCCTCTCCCACAGCGGCATGACCACGTCAGGCGTGTAGCCGTGGGCCGTCTCCGCCGCCGCGGCGCCCAGGCGTACGCGCAGGTCGCGGTCGCCCATCACGCGCCCGAGCGCCTCGGCCAGGGCGTCCACGTCGCGGGGCGGCACCAGCACGCCGTCCTTGCCGGGGGTCAGGACGTCGGCCGGCCCGGTGGGACAGTCGAAGGCGACGATCGGCAGGGCGTGCCCCATCGCCTCGATCATGGCCATGGGCAGGCCCTCGATGCGCGAGCTGAGCGCGTAGACCGACGCCTTGGCCAGCTCTTCGTGGATGACGTTGCTGCGGCCCATCAGCCGGATCCGGTCGCCGAGCCCGGCCTTGTCGATGCGGGCCTGGAGGCGTTCCTTCGACGGGCCGGTGCCGAAGATGCGCAGCTTCCACTCAGGGTGCTCGCCCGCGGCGGCGCCGAAGGCGGGGATGAGCATGTCGAACCCCTTCTGCGGCACCAGCCGCCCGACCGCGATCACGATCGGGTTGCTCTGGTCGGAGTGCTTGCGCTGCTCCATGTGCACGGCGTTCGGGATGCGCACCACCGGCGTGCCGGACAGCAGGTCGCGGTACTCCTTGCGGCTGGTCTCGGTCAGCACCGCCACGGCGTCGAAGCGGTCGTAGTGGCGGGCGATCTGCTCGCGTACGGCCTCGTGGTAGGAGCCCAGGTTCATGTGCTCCTGGGCGACGCGGATCACGCCGGAGGAGGCGCGGCGGGCCGAGATCAGGTTGAGCGCGGGGCGGGTGGTGACCAGGATGCCGTCACGCAGGCCGGAGACGTAGTCCATGACCGCCGCCTCGACCCGTTCGGTGAACCACTCGGCGGCGAACTCGCCGTACGGGACGATCTTGCCGCGCGCCCGCCGCCACACCTTGCGGGCCAGGGAGTCGGCGGGGACGCCGCCGCGCTGGTCGACCAGCGCGGACACCGCCACCCGCCGGTCGATGGCGAACTGCGGCTCGTCGCGCCGCCGGACCACGCTGACGATCTCGACGTCGTGGCCCGCCTCGGCCATGGCGTTGGCCTGGTTGACCACGGTACGGATGGTGCCGCCCATGCCGTAGGCGTGCAGCAGCATGTAGCGGATCTTCATGCGAGGTACTCCCAGGTCCGGCACATGTCCTTGAGCACCGCGGGGACCTCGTCCGCGCGCGGCAGGTCGCGGCCGCGCTGCACGGCGCCGGACCGGATCTTGTCCTTCCAGTCGCCGAGCCCCTTGGACACCACGTCGGGCGTGCCGTAGGAGAGCATCTCGGGAGCCCAGGGCAGGGTGAGGAACCCGCAGATGCCGCGGGCGATCCGCTCGGGGTCCGCGGTCAGCTCCTCGTAGCGGACGGTCAGGCCGGGCAGTGCCGCGCGGGCCCGCTGCACGGCCTTCATGTACCGCAGCGCGTCGGCCGCGGCCTCGTCGGGAGTGCGCCGGTCGGGGCTGGCCTCGTGCCAGGAGGTCGCGATGGAGGCGGGGTGGCGCAGCAGGAACACGAACCGCGCGTCCGGCCAGCAGGCGGCCAGCCGCTCGTAGGCGAAGGCGTTGGCCGGCGTCTTCTCCACGATGAACCGCTTGCCGCTGCGTACCAGCTCACGATGGAGGACCCGGTCCCACAGCAGGTGTTCGAGGTCGGCCCGGTTGTGCCCGAGTGCCGCCATCGCCTTGTCGGCCAGCGAGGTATCGAATTCCACTCTCAGCCGGCGTACGTGCAGCTCGTGGGGAGCGTGCAGGTCCGGGTGAGCGTTGAGCATCGCCCGCAGCAGCGTCGAGCCCGATCGCACCGGCGAGATGATGAACACCGGTGACTTCACCAGGCGGTCGATCTCCGGTTCGGACGGGGGCCGGAACGGCGTGTTCGGTCGCTTGACCGAGGTCTTGTCCGGAGCCTTCGCCGCTTGCCCTGCTTTACCTACTCGGTTGATTTGGAATCCGGTGTACCTGGCCAGCGCCCCGTTGATTGTGCGCTGCCACTTCATGCAAAGCGAGGTTACCCGTCGTACCTGGAGATTCCCTGAACGAATGCCTGAACAGGCAAAAGAGCCCGCCGAACCCGCTCGGTCGGGCAAAAGATCACGCGGCGTAATTGATCAGGAACCGGAACGATCTTTTCGGGCCGCCCCGAGGGGCCGGGGCCATTTGCTGCGGGAGCGCTCCCAGTTCCAGGGCGATCCCTTCATGAGGGGGAGGGGAAAGTCTCTTCAGGGGATGCGGGCCACGGCGCCGTAGTTGCCCGACGAGGTGGGCGTCTCCCGGCAGGCGAGTTCGCTGCCGTCCGGATGCCACTCGGGCACCCACACCAGTCCGGGCTCCATCAGGTCGAGCCCTTCCAGCAGCGCGGCGACCTCGTCCTTGGACCGGATCGCGAGGTGGGGCAGGGTCATGGCGAGCAGGTCGCGGATGCCGGGCAGTAACTCCGGCGGGACGCCGTCGAACGTCGTGTGCAGCAGGCCGAGGAAGCTGCCGCCCGACGCGTTGTGGCGCAGGCGCTTGATGACGTAGTGGGCGTACTCGTCGTCGTTGAGGCTGTAGGCCGAGAGCACCAGCACGGCCACCGGCCGTTCCCAGTCGATGAACGTCTTGACCACGTGGTGCCGGAGCACCTCGTCGATCTCCCGCACGTCGCCCTCCACCACCCGCACCAGGTCGGTGAACGGCTCGATGGTGGCCTGGGCCAGGGTCACCACCATGGGGTTGGACTCGACGTACAGCACGCGGGGGGCGGGGCCTGTGGGACGGCGGGCCATGTCGTGCAGTCCGTGGCCGGCCGAGAGCCCGCTGGGGATTCCGCTGCCTATGATCATGAATTGGTCGACGTCCTCGACCGTGGCCAGATGGCGTATCACTCGTGAGAGGAACTCGAGCACCGCGCGGGCCGCCGTGGTGAGGGCGGGAGCCGCTTGATCGAAATGGCGTACCGTGTCCTTGTCGACCAGGAAGTTGTTCTTCCCGCCGGCCGCGGCATCGAAAATGCGCGTGATCCTGGCCTGCGTCGTTTCCAGCTTGGCCAAATTTCGGACAGCACGTTGGTGCATGAGCGTTGCCCCTTTCCCCTCGCCGCTGACCCTTTTGCGGTAAGCGATCTTTGGACTTCACTCGATGACTCGAACCATATGTTCCAACAATTCCAGTCAATGACAACCCGGTAGACCGGTTATCTTGGGAAATGTTTGTTACCAGAATCATCGTGGCAAGGGTTCCCGCTGTACGGATGTGCCCGCCTGAGCCGTCAAACACGCCCTGCCATACCGACAAAGCCCCCCACCGACGTGCGGTGAGGGGCTGCGGACGACCGGTGCGCGCCCGGGCCGGGGAGCGTCAGTCGGTGCCCAGCTCCATGGCGGCGTTGTCGAGGAGCACGTCGTCGTCGGGGAGGTCGCCCGGCACCTCGCCACGGGAGGCGATCGCCTCGGCGCCGCCCTCGTCCATCTCGCCGATCAGCCCGGCGGCGGCCGTCTGGGTGGCGCCGAGCAGCGTCTGGTGCGGGCTGCCGACCATGCCGAGCCCGGCGTACTGCTCCAGCTTGGCGCGCGAGTCGGCGATGTCGAGGTTGCGCATCGTGAGCTGGCCGATACGGTCGAGGGGTCCGAAGGCGGCGTCCTCGGTGCGTTCCATGGACAGCTTGTCGGGGTGATAGCTGAACGCCGGGCCCGAGGTGTCGAGGATCGAGTAGTCCTCCCCGCGCCGCAGGCGCAGCGTCACCTCGCCGGTGACCGCCGTGCCGACCCACCGCTGCAGCGACTCGCGCAGCATCAGAGACTGCGGGTCGAGCCAGCGGCCCTCGTAGAGCAGCCGGCCCAGCTTGCGGCCCTCGGTGTAGTAGCTCGCCAGCGTGTCCTCGTTGTGGATGGCGTTGACCAGCCGCTCGTACGCCGCGTGCAGCAGCGCCATGCCCGGCGCCTCGTAGATGCCCCGGCTCTTGGCCTCGATGACGCGGTTCTCGATCTGGTCGGACATGCCCAGGCCGTGCCGCCCGCCGATGGCGTTGGCCTCCAGCACCAGATCGACGGCGGAGGGAAACTCCTTGCCGTTGATCGACATCGGCCGCCCGCGCTCGAAGGCGATCGTGACGTCCTCGGCGGGGATCTCGACGGACGGGTCCCAGAACCGTACGCCCATGATCGGCTCGACGATCTCGATACCCGTGTCGAGGTGCTCCAGCGACTTGGCCTCGTGGGTCGCGCCCCAGATGTTCGCGTCGGTGGAGTACGCCTTCTCCGTGCTGGCCCGGTAGGGCAGGTCACGGGCGAGCAGCCACTCCGACATCTCCTTGCGACCGCCCAGCTCGTTGACGAAGTCGGCGTCGAGCCACGGCTTGTAGATGCGCAGGGACGGGTTGGCGAGCAGGCCGTAGCGGTAGAACCGCTCGATGTCGTTGCCCTTGAACGTGGAGCCGTCGCCCCAGATCAGCACCTCGTCGTCGAGCATCGCGCGCACCAGCAGCGTACCCGTGACGGCCCGGCCGAGCGGGGTGGTGTTGAAGTACGCGCGGCCGCCGGAGCGGATGTGGAACGCTCCGCAGGCCAGGGCGGCCAGGCCCTCCTCGACGAGGGCTTCCCGGCAGTCGACCAGCCGGGCGACCGCCGCGCCGTACGCCGTGGCGCGGCCCGGCACCGAGGCGATGTCGGGCTCGTCGTACTGGCCGATGTCGGCGGTGTAGGTGCAGGGCACTGCACCCTTCTCGCGCATCCACGCGACCGCCACCGAGGTGTCGAGGCCGCCGGAGAAGGCGATCCCGACGCGTTCGCCGACTGGGAGAGAGGTGAGCATCTTGGACACGAGTAGAAGTATATACACAAGGATGCATGACCATTCAAAGCCCGTCCCATGAAATGGACAGCGAAGCAGCCCCGGCCCGGTGCCCGCCGTCGCTCCGACCTGGTCTGACGAGGGGATTCTTGGGTGGCAGGGCCGGTCACGTAGCATGCGGTCGATCCGGTCCCGCGCGGAAGGCCGGATCGAGGAGACGGGGGTGGGCGATGGGCGCCGAAGGGCTGGTCGAGCGGGTGCGGCGGCTGGCGGACGGCGGCGGGCGGGTGCTGGTCGGCATCGCGGGGTGCCCGGGAGCGGGCAAGTCCACGCTGGCCGGGCGGCTCGCCGGAGCGCTCACCGCCGCCGGGCTGCCGGCCGTCTGGGTGCCGATGGACGGCTTCCACCTGGCCGACGTCGAGCTCGAACGCCTGGGCAGGCTGTCCCGCAAGGGCGCCGCCGACACCTTCGACGCCCACGGCTACCTGGCACTCCTGCGCCGCCTGCGCGCCGAGACCGCCGACACGGTCTACGCCCCCTCGTTCGACCGCGAGATCGAGCAGCCCATCGCCGGCGCCATCCCCGTGCCGCCGGGCACGCGGGTCGTCGTCAGCGAGGGCAACTACCTGCTGTCCGGCGAGGAGCCCTGGCCCCGGGTGCGCGCCGCCATGACCGAGGTCTGGTACGCCGACCTCGACGACCACGTCCGCCTGGAGCGGCTCGTCCGGCGGCACGTCGAGTTCGGCAAGACCCCCGACCAGGCCGCCCGCTGGGTCACCGAGGTCGACGAGCCCAACGCCGCCGCGATCCGCGCCACCCGTACGGGCGCGGACCTGCGGATCGACGTCGGCGGACCGGCCGTCCTCTGACGGGCCGCCGCTCCCGGGCCCCTAGTGGTGCGGGACGGCGGGCGCCAGGACGTACTGGTAGAGCTCGTAGCCCACGAAGGCGACCACCGGTAAGCCGATCGCGATCAGCAGCCGGCGCGGCAGCCCCGGCCGGTCGGCGGTCAGCTCGATGTCCTTGATGGGCACCGCCGGCACCCTGGCCAGCGGCAACGGATCGGGCGCGGCCGTCAGCTCCGGATGCCGGGCCAGATAGCCGGACGGGAACGAGGTCAGGTGAAAGGCGCCGCACTCCGGGCAGGACAGCCCCGACCACGGCGGCTGTACGGGTACGCCGAAGCTGAGCCAGACCTCGACATCGTTGCCGTGGTCGTCGGTCAGGTGCCTGACGACGTAATCCTCTTCCCAGA
Source organism: Nonomuraea antimicrobica (assembly GCF_039536965.1). Taxonomy (NCBI): domain Bacteria; kingdom Bacillati; phylum Actinomycetota; class Actinomycetes; order Streptosporangiales; family Streptosporangiaceae; genus Nonomuraea; species Nonomuraea antimicrobica. The sequence continues at coordinate 9,620 of NZ_BAAAZP010000069.1, forward strand.
CGTACAGGCAGCGTAGGCACTCGAAGGGCCAGGATTCGCGGGATTCGAACCCGTCGCGCACGAGGAACCACCCCCGGGCAGACGATGAGCGTTCGCTACGAGTGTCCGCCCGATCCCCTACCTTCACACAAGACGGCACTTATAACACTTTTCGCCATAGAAAGCTCACCTGGTGTCAGGTTAGGCGGGCTCTCCGGCGGCGCGTCAGCCACCACGTCCGCTCCGCCTACCCTCCGATCCGTGCTGAAACGCACGCGATGCTCTGGGTTTGCGCAGGTCAGAGGCGCGGTATGTCCGCTACCGAGAGGTGAGTGACATTCACCTGGAGTGGCCACACGGGGGGTTGGGCCATGACGACATCCACCGCGCTCGACGAGGTGCACATTCTGTGGACCTCCGAGGGCATGAGCTGCGACGGCGACACCGTGTCGATCACCGCCGCCACGCTGCCGAGCCTGGAGGACGTGCTGCTCGGCCTGGTGCCGGGCCTGCCCAAGGTCCACCTGCACAACAAGGTCCTGGCGACCGAGGTGGGCGAGGACTTCCTGGCCGCCTTCAGGCAGGCGGAGCGGGGTGAGCTGGGGCCGTTCATCTTCGTGGTGGAGGGCTCGATCCCGAACGAGCGCATCAACGGCGACGGCTTCTGGACCTCGATGGGCAGCGACCCGGAGACCGGCCAGCCCATCACCGTCAACGAGTGGATCGACCGGCTGGCGCCCAAGGCGTGGGCGGTGGTCGCGATCGGCACCTGCGCCACGTACGGGGGCATCCACGCGATGGCCGGAAACCCGACCGGCTGCATGGGCCTGTCCGACTACCTCGGCCGCGACTTCCGCTCGGCCGGCGACCTGCCGATCGTGAACGTGCCCGGCTGCCCGGTGCAGCCCGACAACTTCATGGAGACGCTGACCTGGCTGCTCTACCAGTCGGCGGGCATGGCCCCGACGATCCCGCTGGACGACCTGCTCCGCCCCACCTGGCTGTTCGGCAAGACGGTGCACGAGGGCTGCGACCGCGCCGGCTACTACGAGCAGGGCGACTTCGCCCACGACTACAACTCGCCCAAGTGCCTGGTGCGCGTCGGCTGCTGGGGGCCGGTGGTCAACTGCAACGTCACCAAGCGCGGCTGGATGGACGGGGTCGGCGGCTGCCCCAACGTGGGCGGCATCTGCATCGGCTGCACGATGCCCGGCTTCCCCGACAAGTTCATGCCCTTCATGGACGCGCCGCCCGGTGCCACGGTGTCGGCGTCGATGAGCCACGCGTACGGGTCGTTGATCCGCAGGCTCCGTTCCATCACCAACCACGCGGCCAGCAAGGAGCCGAAGTGGCGGCACAGAGGCCGCAAGCTGACCAGCGGGTACGACCCGCGCTGGGGCAACTAGGGAGACGGCAAGGTGACAACCCGCACCAGGGGACGCGGCCAGGCGACGGAGACCGAGCGCGAGCTGGTCGAGATGTCCTGGGATCCGATCACGAGGATCATCGGCAACCTCGGCATCTACACGAAGATCGACTTCAACAACGGCGAGGTGGTCGAATGCAAGAGCACCTCGTCGCTGTTCCGCGGCTACAGCGTGTTCATGAAGGGCAAGGATCCGCGCGACGCGCACTTCATCACCAGCCGCATCTGCGGCATCTGCGGTGACAACCATGCGACCTGCTCGGTCTACGCCCAGAACATGGCGTACGGGGTCAAGCCGCCCCCGCTCGCCGAGTGGATCGTCAACCTCGGCGAGGCGGCCGAGTACATGTTCGACCACACGCTCTTCCAGGACAACCTGGTCTTCGTCGACTACTGCGAGCAGATGGTCAAGCAGACCAACCCCAGCGTGCTGCGCCGCGCCGAGACCACCGAGGCGCCCAACGCCCGCATCCACGGCCACCGCACGATCGCCGACGTCATGCGCGCGTTCAACCCGTTCACCGGCGCCGTCTACCAGGAGGCGCTGCAGGTCAGCCGGGTCACCAGGGAGATGTGCTGCCTGATGGAGGGCCGCCACGTGCACCCCTCCACGCTCTACCCGGGCGGCGTGGGCACCGTGGCCACGCCCCAGGTGTTCACCGACTACCTGGCCAGGCTGCTGCGCGTGCTCGACTTCGTCAAGCGGGCCGTCCCGATGAACGACGACCTGTTCGACTTCTTCTACGAGGCGCTGCCCGGCTACGAGGAGGTCGGCCGCCGCAGGGTGATGCTCGGCTGCTGGGGGGCGTTCCAGGACCCGGCCCACGTCGACTACGACTACCGGCACATGAGCGAGTGGGGCCGCCGGATGTTCGTCACCCCCGGCATCGTGCTCGACGGGGAGCTGCTGACCACCGACCTGGTGGACATCAACCTCGGCATCCGGATCATGCTGGGCAGCTCGTACTACGACGACTGGCAGGGCGAGGAGACGTTCGTCACCCACGACCCGCTCGGCAACCCGGTGGACCAGCGCCACCCGTGGAACCAGACCACGCTGCCCCACCCGCAGAAACGCGACCTCGACGGCAACTACAGCTGGGTGATGAGCCCTCGCTGGTACGACAAGCGCACCGGCGACCACCTGGCGCTCGACACCGGCGGCGGCCCGCTGGCCAGGCTCTGGACGACCGCGCTCGCCGGGCTGGTCGACACCGGCACCGTACGCGCCACCGGGCACTCGGTGGAGATCAACCTGCCAAGGAGCAAGTCGCTGCCCGAGATGAGCTTCGAGTGGAGGGTGCCGCGCTGGTCGAACACCATCGAGCGCAACCGGGCCCGCGTCTACTTCGTCGCGTACGCGGCGGGGATGGCCGTCCACTTCATCGAGCAGGCGATGGCCGAGGTCAGGGCCGGGCGGACGAAGGTGTTCAGCGACTTCGACGTGCCCGAGGAGGCGATCGGCTGCGGGTTCCACGAGGCGGTGCGCGGGGTGCTCTCGCACCACATGGTGATCAGGGACGGCAAGATCGCGAACTACCATCCGTACCCGCCGACGCCCTGGAACGCCAGCCCTCGCGACAGCTTCGGCACGCCGGGGCCGTACGAGGACGCGGTGCAGGGGCAGCCGATCTTCGAGGAGAACGGGCCCGACTCGTTCAAGGGCATCGACATCATGCGTACCGTACGCAGCTTCGACCCGTGCCTGCCGTGCGGCGTCCACATGTACCTCGGCGGCGGCAAGGTGCTCCAGCAGGTGCACTCGCCGACGTTCGGCGCGGCCGGATAGGGCGGCGGAGATGCCGGAACGGACGGTGACGCCGGACCAGACCCCGGCCCCGGCCCCGACCTCGACACAGCAGCAGCCTCCGCCGTCGCCGCCGGAATGGGCGGGGGCGGCGGAGCGGATCGAGCGCATCGAGGCGATGCTGGACGAGGCGGGTCCTGCGGCGGTCGAGCTGGTCAAGGAGCTGCTGGCACTCTACGGGGAGGGGCTGGCGCGGATCCTGGCGCTGGCGGGCGAGGCGGTGGCGGTCGAGGTGGCCGCCGACGAGCTGGTCTCGCCCCTGCTTCTGCTGCACGACCTGCACCCGCTGGACACCCGGACCCGGGCGGAGGCGGCGGTGGCGGGGCTCGGGGGCGAGATCGTGTCGGTGGCGGACGGCCTGGTGCGCGTCCGCGTACGCTCGTCGGGCTGCCGCACCTCGGCCACGGCGGAGGTCGAGCAGGCCATCCGCGCGGTGGCCCCTGAGGTCGACCGGGTCGAGATCGAGCCGGACGAACGCCCGCTGATCCCGCTCGACACCCTGACCATCCGGCGTGGACCGGTGACCCGATGACGGGGTTGCTGCGGCTGCTGGCCCTGCCCGGCGGCAGGCGCCCCGGCATGGCGGACGACCGCCCGCCCGCCGCCCAGGACGACGCGGCCGCCGCGTCCACAGGCACCGCGTCCACAGGCACCGCGTCCACAGACACCGGGTCCACGGGCGCGGATGAGCGGTGCGACATGTGCGGCGAGCCCGTGCCCGCCGGCCACCGCCACCTGCTCGACCTCACCATCCGCGAGCTGCGCTGCGCCTGCCGCGCCTGCCAGGTGCTCTTCGACCACGAGGCGGCCGGGGGCGGACAGTACCGCCTCGTGCCGAGGCGGCGCGAGCGGCTGACCGGCTTCGCGTGGACGGGCCTGGGCGCCCCCGTGCGCACGGTCTTCCTGGTACGCGACTCCGCCGCGGAACGCCCGGTCATGTACTACCCCAGCCCGGCGGGCGCCGTCGCGGCCCCGGCTTGGGACGACCCGGCGCTCGCCCGTTTGGAGCCCGACGTCGAGGCGCTGCTGCTCGACCGCGACCACGGGGCCTGGATCGTCCCGCTGGACGACTGCTACCGGCTCGTGGGCCTGGTACGGGCCCGCTGGCAGGGCCTGACCGGCGGCTCGGCCGTACGCGAGCTGATCGACCGTTTCTTCACCGACCTCAGCGAAGACAGGAGCCCGGCATGACCGCGAAGAAGCCCATCAAGACGGGCAGGCCCGACATCCGGCCCGACGCGCCCTCCCACGTCAAGGGCATCAAGGAGGGCAACGCGACCGGCAACTACGAGAGCCAGCCCGGCCACCTGCCCGACGGCCGCTCCACCGCCAAGCGCTCGACCGGCGTCAACCCCGGCAGGCACGACCCGATCGACCCCAGCATGCCCAACCTCTCACCCGCCTAGCCGATGCCACCGACCACCAAACCGCCGACGCCCACGTCGGCCACCGCACCGCCGACGCCCGTGTCGGCCGCCGTGCCGCCGGGGACTCGGCCGGGCACAGCACCGCTGACGCGCGCGCCGGGCGGGCCGTCCGAGCCGCCCGAGCCGCGTATCGAGGTCGTGGGCGTCGAGCCCGCCGCGCCCGCCGCCGTGCCCGCGCTCGACTTCACGCTGAGCATCGACGTCCCGGGCGGGGCCGAGGTACGTTCGCTCACGCTGGCCACCCAGGTACGCATCGACGCCACCCGCCGCGCCTACGGCGAGGACGACCAGGAGCGGCTCGCGGAGCTGTTCGGCCCGCCGCAGGAGTGGTCGCGCAACCTGTCGAGCCTGCTGTGGGCCCAGACCGTCACCCAGGTGCCCGGCTTCACCGGCAGCACGCGGGTCCGGGTCACCGTGCCCTGCACGTACGACTTCGAGGTGGCCGCCGCCAAGTACTTCCACGGCCTGGCGGACGGAGACGCGCCGCTGGACTTCCTGTTCACCGGCACGCTCTTCTACCTCGACGGCGACCGGCTCCAGGCCGCCCACCTGCCCCGGCGTACCGAGGCGGGCTTCGCGATGCCGGTGCGCGTGTGGCGGGAGCTGATGGAGCGCCACTTCCCGCACACCGCCTGGCTCCGGCTCGGCCGCGACACGTTCGACCTGCTGTACGCCTACCGGGTCCGGCACACGCTGCCCGGCTGGGACGACGCCATCCGCTCGCTGCTGGCCGGGAGGTGAGCCGATGGACGAGATCAGGCAGATCGCGCGGGCCGTGCTGTACGAGGGGTACCTGCTGTGGCCGTACCGGGAGTCGGCGCTGAAGAACCGGCACCGGTGGACGATCGGCGGCGTCCACCCCGGGTGGTACGACGGCGGCCGGTGCCGGATGCGTACCCAGTGCCTGGTGGAGGCCGGCCCGGACGACACCGTCGAGGTGTGCGTGCGGTTCCTGCACGTCGTGGCCAGGGGCAGGGGCGAGGAGGCCCGCGAGCGCGAGGTGAGCGCCCGGGTGCTCACCCTCGGCGGCGGCTCCGTCCGCACGGAGATCGACCTGACGGCCGGGGAGGAACGCGAGGGAGAAGTGCCGCACCGCTGGGAGGCGCTGCGCGGACACGTCGAGGTTGCCGCCGAGCCGCTGGGACCCGGGCTGTTCCGGATCACGGCCGACCTGGTCAACACCACCCCGGAACCCGCCCCCGACACCCGGGCCCCCGACACCCAGGCCCCCGGAACGCGGGACCTCGGAACAGGGGACGTCGGAACGCGCGACCTCGGAACGCGGGACCAGGCCAGGGCGCGGGTGGAGGCGCTCGCGCGGACGTTCGTCTCGGCGCACGCCGTGCTGCACGTGCCGCGTGGCCGTTTCGTCTCGCTCATGGACCCGCCCGAGCACCTGCGCGAGCACGCGGCGGGCTGCCGGAACGACGGCGCGTGGCCGGTGCTGGTGGGGGCGGACCTCCGCACGATGCTGGCGTCGCCGATCATCCTGTACGACCACCCGCGGATCGCTCAGGAAAGCCCCGGCGACCTGTTCGACGCGACCGAGATCGACCAGCTCCTCACGCTCAGCGTCCTGGCGCTCAGCGACGGGGAGCGGGCCGAGATCCGCGACGGCGACCCGCGCGCCCGGGAGATCCTCGACCGCTGCACGGCACTCACGGAGGAGCAGTTGATGCGCCTGCACGGCATCATGCGCAAGACGGAGCCGACCCCATGACCGACCACATGACCGACCACATGACCGACCACATGACCGACGGCACGACCGGCCCCGCGATGGACGCCGTGATGGATCACGCGCCGGACCGAGCGACCGACCTCACGACGGACCTCACGACCGGCCCCATGGCAGGCGGCGCGGCCGGGTTCTGGGAGCGCATGGAGTCGAGGGGCCCGGGCGAAGTGGTGATCGACGGCGTGACCGTGACGGCGGGCAGCCGCGTACGGCTGCGCCCCCACGCCCGCGCCGACGTCCTGGACCTGGTCCTGGCCGGAAGGGACGGCGTGGTCGAGGCCGTCGAGCAGGACGCCGAGGGCGCCTTCCACGTCGCCGTCACGCTCGACGACGACCCCGGGCGCGACCTGGGCGAGGCCCGTCTGCCGGGCCACCGCTTCTTCTACGCGGCCGAGGAGGTCGAGCCGCTGGGCGAGCGGGCGTACCGGGTGCTGGTGGCCGGGATCGGCAACGTGTTCCTGGGGGACGACGGCTTCGGCGTCGAGGTGGTACGCCACCTGTCCGGCCTGCCGCGCGTCCCGGGCGTGGACGTGGCCGACTTCGGCATCCGGGGCATGGACCTGGCGTACGCGCTGCAACGCGACTACGACGCCGCCGTCCTGGTGGACGCCGCCCCGCGCGGCGAGCCGCCGGGCACGCTCACCGTCGTCGACCCGGGCGCCCCGTCGCGCGGGGCGGCGCTGGAGACGCACGGCATGGACCCGGTCAAGGTGCTGCGGCTCGCCGCCGAGCTGGGCCGGGTGCCCGGCGTGGTGCGCGTGGTGTGCTGCGAGCCCGAGAGCCTCGGCGAGGCGCTGTACGAGCTGAGCGAGCCCGTACGCGCGGCCGTCCCCGAGGCGGCGAACCTGGTGAAAGCCCTGGTTATGGAAATGATTGCGGAAAGCGCCGGACCTGGCTGCCGCGATCGTGCTCAGGAATGAGGTGATGTGACATGTGGAAGTCGAGGGCGAAGTGGCTGCTCCTGGCCTGCGGGCTGGCGGCGGTCGTGGCCCACCAATGGCCGGAGATCCGCCGGTATTTCAGGATGGAGCGGATGTAGGTGCACGAGATCGGGCTGTGCGAGGGCCTCGTCGAGCTGATTCACCGCCAGGCGGCGGGCAGGCGCGTGGCCTCCGCGCGGGTACGCGTCGGCGCCAGGCACGCGGTGGCCGAGGAGGCGTTCGGGCAGGCGTTCACGCTCGCCGCCCGGGGTACGGCCGCGCAGGACGCGGTGGTGGACCTGGTCATCACGCCGGTCACGGTCGAGTGCCGGACCTGTGGCCGGGAGTCGGAGTCGACCGACGTGCTGGCGGCGTGCCCGCGCTGCGAGAGCGGCGACGTGGGCGTCAGCGGCGGCGACGAGCTGGTGCTGGAGTCGGTCTGGTTCGGTGGCGAGGGGGCGGCCGATGTGCCTGGGCATTCCAGGTGAGCTGATCGGCCCGGCCGGGGAGCACGACGACCTGGCCGTGGTGGAGGTCAGCGGGGTGCGGCGGCGCATCAACGTGGGCCTGCTGGCCGAGCAGGAGCTGAAGCCGGGCGACTGGGTGCTCGTGCATGTGGGGTTCGCGCTGTCCAAGATCTCCGAGTCGGAGGCGCAGGCCGTCCTCGACTACCTGGAGGGGCTGGGGCAGCCGTACGCGGACGAGATCGACGCGCTGCGGGCGTCGGACATCTCTTGAGGGGGGCGGATGCGGTTCGTCGACGAGTACCGTGACGCGGGCCGGGCACGGGCGCTGGCCGCCGACATCGCGGCGCGGTGCCGGCCGGGGCGGTCGTACGCGTTCATGGAGGTGTGCGGCGGGCACACGCACACCATCTACAAGCACGGCCTGGAGGACCACCTGCCGGAGCAGGTGTCGCTGGTCCACGGTCCAGGCTGCCCGGTGTGCGTGATCCCGATGGGCCGGGTGGACGACGCCATCCACATCGCCAGGCAGCCCGGCGTGATCATGACCTCGTTCGGCGACCTGCTGCGGGTGCCCGGCGGCACCGGTTCGTTCCTCGACGCCAAGGCGGCGGGCGCGGACATCCGCATGGTGTACTCGCCGCTCGACGCCCTCAAGATCGCCAAGTCGAACCCGGACCACCGGGTCGTCTTCATGGCCATCGGCTTCGAGACCACCGCGCCCTCCACCGCCATGACCGTGCTGCGGGCGGCGGCGGAAGGGGTGCGCAACTTCTCGGTCTTCTGCAACCACGTCATGATCATCCCGGCGATCAAGGCCATCCTCGACTCGCCGGACCTGCGGCTCGACGGGTTCATCGGCCCCGGTCACGTGTCGGCGGTGATCGGCTGCGAGCCGTACGCGTTCATCGCCCGCGACTACCGCAAGCCGCTGGTGGTGGCCGGGTTCGAGCCGCTGGACATCCTGGCCTCCGTGCACATGCTGCTCGGCCAGCTCGCCGAGGGCCGCTGCGAGGTGGAGAACCAGTACGCCAGGGTCGTGCCGTGGGACGGCAACCAGGTCGCGATGCGCGCCATCGGCCAGGTGATGCGGCTGCGCCCGCACTTCGAGTGGCGCGGGCTCGGCTTCATCGCCCACTCGGCGCTGGCGATGGCCGAGGAGTACGCGGCCTTCGACGCCGAGCGCGTCTTCGACCTGCCCGGCGTACGGGTCGCCGATCCGCGCTCCTGCCAGTGCGGCGAGGTGCTCAAGGGCGTGCTCAAGCCGTGGGAGTGCAAGGTGTTCGGCACGGCCTGCACCCCGGAGACGCCGATCGGCACCTGCATGGTCTCCTCGGAGGGCGCGTGCGCCGCGTACTACAACTTCGGCCGCTTCACCAGGGAGAGGGCGCTGACGTGAACCGCGAGCAGCAGGTGCTCGACCGCATCGAGCGGGCCCGCCGCCGCAAGCCGGTCGTCAGGGAGGAGCGCATCACGCTCGCCCACGGCTCCGGCGGCAAGGCCACGCAGACGCTGGTCGAGGCCGTCTTCCTGGAGGCGTTCCGCAACCCGCTGCTCGCCCCGCTGGAGGACGGCGCGATCCTGCCGTTCGACGGGCCGCTCGGCACGGGCAGGCTGGCGTTCACCACCGACTCGTACGTGGTCTCGCCGCTGTTCTTCCCCGGCGGTGACATCGGCGACCTGGCCGTCAACGGCACCGTGAACGACCTCGCGATGTGCGGCGCCCGCCCGCGCTACCTGTCGGCGGGGTTCATCCTGGAGGAGGGCTTCCCGGTCGAGGACCTGCGCCGGGTCGTGGCCTCCATGGCGCAGGCCGCCGCCGCCGCGAAGGTGGAGATCGTCACCGGTGACACCAAGGTCGTCCAGCGCGGCCGGGCCGACGGCTGCTACATCACCACGACGGGCGTCGGGCTGGTCGAGCGGCCGGTCACGCTCTCGGCCGGGGCCGCCCGCCCCGGCGACGCCGTTCTCGTGTCGGGCCCGATCGGCGCGCACGGCGCCGCGATCATGCTGGCCAGGGGCGACTTCGAGATCGAGGCTCCGATCGCCTCCGACACCGCGCCGCTGCACGAGATCGTCGCCGGGCTGCTGGACGCCGTGCCCGGCCAGGTCAGGACGCTGCGCGACGCCACCCGAGGCGGTCTGGCGACCGTGCTCAACGAGGTGGCCGCCGCCTCCGGGGTGGCCGTGGTGCTGGAGGAGGCGGCCGTTCCGGTACGTCCTGAGGTGACCGGCGTGTGCGAGCTGCTCGGCCTCGATCCGCTCTACGTCGCCTGCGAGGGCCGGTTCGTGGCCGTCGTGGACGGCGGGCACGCCGAACGCGCCCTGGACGCGCTGCGCGCCCACCCGCTCGGGGCCGAGGCCGCGATCGTCGGCACGGTCGCCGCCGAGCCCGCCGCGCTGGTGCTGCTGCGTACCGGGGTCGGCGGCACGCGCGTGGTGGACGTGCTGGTCGGCGACCCGCTACCGCGCATCTGCTGAGACCAGCTCGACCAGCAGGTGGTACAGGGTCGCCTGCGCCTCCTGGATCCGGTGCACCGACGACGACGGCACCACGAACAGGTGCTCCGCCAGCCGTTCCGAGGCCATCCGCCCGCCGCCCGACCCGGCGAACCCGACCGTCACCATGCCCGTCCGCCGGGCCTCGTCCAGCCCGCGCAGCACGTTGGCCGAGCCGCCGCTGGTCGACAGCGCCACCGCCACGTCGCCAGGCCCGCCGAGCGCGGCGAGCTGGCGGGCGAAGACCACCTCGAACCCGATGTCGTTGCCGAGCGCGGTCACCAGCGCGGTGTCGCAGGCCAGCGAGATCGCGGGCAGGTCGCGCGCGGTGAAGAGCGCCGCCACGGACTCGGCGTCGGTGCTGCTGCCGCCGTTGCCGAAGGCGTACAGCCGCCCGCCCTCGCGCAGGGCCGCCGCCACGTCCGTCGCGCACGCCGCCAGCGCGGGTCCCAGCTCGTCGAGCACCCGCAGCCGCAGCTCCAGGCTCTCGCGCGCCTTGGCGGCGGTGGAGGCGGTGAGGTCGGCGGGGTCGCGGCGCAGGAACGGGTAGAGCGTCCCGGTCATCGCGGCACCACCGCGATCGCCTCCTCGGCGTGGACCAGTACGGTGTCACCCGGCCGCACCCCCGTCACCAGCGCCACGCTGATCTCCTTCATCCCCGCCCCGGTGATGGCCAGCGCCATCCCGTCGGGCAGCAGTTCGGTGACCTGGACGGGGATGGCGACGTCCCCGCAGGTCACGCAGCGTTCGCAGTCGGTCATGAGGTCTCCAGGAAGATGTGGACCAGCTCCCAGAGGAGGTGGTAGGCGGTGACGTGGAGCTCCCGGGCGATCATGGGGTCGGAGGTACGCGCGACCAGCACGTGATCGGCCGCCGCGACGGCGCCGGGCATGGTGAGGACGACCGTCAGCATGCCCAGGGCGGCGGCCGTCTCCAGGGCGCGGCCGTCGATCGGCGGCCCGATGCCGACGGCGAGGTCTCCGGCCCGGCCCAGAGTGCGCAGCAGGGCGGCGTCCACGGACAGCGCGGGCAGTGCCCGCTTGCCCACGATCACCGGGTGGGTGAACTCCACCGCCACGTGCGCCGCGTCCGCCGGGGATCCGAAGGCGAGCAGCCGTCCGCCGTGCCGGAAGCGTTCTGACATGGCCCGCGCGGCACATACCAGATCGGCCGCGTCCTCCGCCAGCGCCGCACCGGGGGCCGCGCGCTCGGCGCGGGCCAGGTCGAGCAGATCACCCATACCCCCATTCCAGCCCAGCTCGGGGCGGGTCGCCCGGAGGGAAACGGCAAACTTCCATCAAGCAACTCCGGTTGACTAATCCGAAATTAGTCAACTACGGTTGCTTAGGAGTCGGCGCTCTTCACGCCGACACCCTGAGGAAAGGCGGAACGGGAATGGCGACGAGCCGGGTGGTGCTCGACGTCGGCGGCCTGCGCATGCGTTACGGCACGACCGACGTCCTGCGCGACGTGAGCTTCCAGGCGTACCAGGGGGAGGTGCTGTGCCTGCTCGGCCCCAACGGCGCGGGGAAGACCACCACGATCGAGATCATGGAGGGCTTCCGGATGCGGTCTGCCGGGCAGGTCGAGGTGCTCGGCGAGGACCCGGCGCGCGGTGACGAGCGCTGGCGGGCGCGGGTGGGCGTCGTCCTGCAGTCGTGGCGCGACCACGGCAAATGGCGGGTACGCGAGCTGCTCGCCCACCTCGGACGCTACTACGCGGCCTACTCCACCCCGTCCATCGCCCGGCCCTGGGACGCGGACCGGCTCGTCGCCGCGGTCGGCCTCACCGAGCAGGCCGGACGCAAGATCAGGACGCTCTCCGGCGGTCAGCGGCGCAGGCTCGACGTCGCGATCGGGCTCGTCGGCCGGCCCGAGCTGATCTTCCTGGACGAGCCCACCGCCGGGCTCGACCCGGTGGCCCGGCGCGGCTTCCACGAGCTGATCGAGGGCCTGGCCGGCGAGACCACGGTGCTGCTCACCACGCATGACCTGGCCGAGGCCGAACGGCTCGCCGACCGGATCGTGGTACTCGACGGCGGCCGGATCATCGCTGACGGCACGCCCGGGCAGCTCGCCGAACAGATCGCGGGCGAGGACGAGGTCCGCTGGCGGCACGACGGCCGCGGCCACCGGCACACGACCCGGGAGTCCACGCCGTTCGTCCGCGGCCTGTTCGACCGGTACGGCGCGGCGATCGAGCACCTGGAGGTCCGCCGCGCCTCCCTGGAGGACACCTACCTCTCCCTGGTCCGCCACGCCGAAACGCGGGCCGAGGCCGAGCCCCGGAACCAGGAGGGACGACTCCGATGAGCAACTCTGCCACCACGGCCTGGCGGGCAGGCTGGTCCCGCGGCCTCATCGAGCTGCGCCAGTCGCTCACCAACGCGGGCGACCTGTTCAACCACTGCTTCTGGCCCGTGCTGATGCTGATCACCACGTACTTCCTGCGGGACGTGTCGTTCGGGCAGACCGCGTTCTCGCTGGGCACCCTGGCCGTGCCGAGCATCCTGGGCATGAACGCGGGCATGGCCATGATCACCATGAGCCAGCACCTCACCGCCGACCGCGAGGACGGCACCCTGCTGCGGGCCAAGGCGACCCCCAACGGCATGACGGGTTACCTGATCGGCAAGATCGTCATGGTGTCCGGCGGACTGGTGGTCGACCTGGCCATCTTCCTGATCCCCGGCCTGCTCCTGGTGCCCGGTCTCGTCGTCGCCGGCCCGGGCTCGTGGCTGACGCTGCTGTGGGTGTTCCTGCTCGGGCTGGTGGCGACGCTGCCGATCGGCGCGGTGCTGGGCTCGGTGTTCACCAGCGCGCGCGGCCAGGGACTGCTCCAGCTCCCGATGCTCGGCCTGATCGCCGTCTCCGGCGTGTTCTACCCGATCACCGTGCTGCCCGAGTGGGCGCAGGCGATCGCGCAGGTCTTCCCGGTCTACTGGCTGGGCCTCGGGATGCGTTCCGCCCTGCTGCCGGACGGCGCGGTCGCGGTCGAGATCGGCGAGTCGTGGCGGCACCTGGAGACGGCCGGGGTCCTGGCGGCGTGGGCGGTGCTGGGGCTGGCCGTGGCGCCGATCGTGCTGCGGCGGATGGCGCGCGGGGAGTCCGGCTCCACCGTCGCGGCCCGCCGCGAACGAGCCCTCCAACGCGTCGCCTGACCGCGACGATTCCGGGACGTCGGGAGGCCGGGGCGACGGAGAGGCCGGGGCGACGGGAGGGCCGGGGCGACGGGGAGGCCGGGCGGGCCGAAAATTCGGAAGACTCGTGCCGTGCGGGCCGCGTATCGTGGCGGCCATGGCTGACGCGGTCTTCGAGGATCCACGCCTGGCCGCCGTCTACGACCCGTTCGACCCCGACCGCGGTGACCTGGAGCCCTATGCCGCCGTCGCCGCCGAGCGCGGCGCGCGCACGGTGCTCGACGTGGGGTGCGGCACGGGTACGTTCGCGCTGCTGCTGGCAAACAGGGGAGTCGAGGTGACGGGCGTCGACCCGGCCGGGGCCTCGCTCGACGTCGCACGGGCCAAACCGGGCGCCGAGCGGGTGCGCTGGATCCACGGCGACGCCACGGCCGTGCCGCCGATGCGGGCCGACCTCGCCACCATGACGGCGAACGTGGCCCAGGCCATCGCCGACCCCGCCGACTGGCGGGCCACCCTGGCCGCCGTACGCGGGCTGCTGCGGCCCGGAGGGCTGCTGATGTTCGAGACCCGCGACCCGGCCCGGCGCGCCTGGCTCGGGTGGACCAGGGACGACTCGTACCAGGTGGCCGAGATCGCCGGCCTGGGCAGGGTGGAGCAGTGGTTCGACCTGCTCGACGTCAGCCTGCCGCTGGTGACCTTCCGCGGAACGTGGATCTTCGCCTCCGACGGCCAGGTGCTGACCTCGGACTCGACGCTGCGCTTCCGCGAGCGCGACGAGGTCGAGGCGGACCTGGCCGCCCACGGCTACGCGCTGGAGGAGGTCAGGGACGCGCCCGACCGGCCCGGCCGCGAGTTCGTGTTCCTGGCCCGGAGTCCCGAGACCGCCCGTTAGCCGCAGGCGTCCGCCGTCTCCCGCACCCCGGGCGTCCCCGCATGATCCCGGCGACGGCGATTCGAGGTTATGGTGAGCCTCGAAGGGAGGGGAGGCGACATGCGCACCCGGCTGTCCGCCGCGCTGCTGCTCCTCCTGTCCTGGTTCCTGCCGGTCGCCGCCCACGCGCAGGCCGCCGCGCAGGTCACCCGCGCCCAGACCGTCCGGCAGGCCACCTGGGGGCCCGAGCAGCGCCACTCCGGGGTGCGGGAGGTTCCGCCCCCGGCTCTCTCGCTGCGGGCCTGGTCGGGCCCGAGCGGTGCGACGGGCGCGGCGGTCACGCTCGCCTCCGGGCCGCCCGGCTTCCGTCATCCGTGGTCCGTCGCCGCCCCCGAGCCGTCCACCCGCGTCCCCGCCGCGCGCTCG